>ONLM01000202.1 GCA_900318695.1 uncultured Eubacteriales bacterium
AACTATCGCGAGATCGCAGAGAAACTTGCGGAATACGTCAAGAAGCAGGGGTATACCCATGTGGAACTGATGGGAATTCTGGAACATCCGCTGGATCAGAGCTGGGGATATCAGGTATCCGGATATTATGCACCGACAAGCCGCTTCGGCACACCGGAAGATTTCATGTATTTCATGGACACCATGCACAAAGAAGGCATTGGCATTATTCTTGACTGGGTTCCGGCGCACTTTCCACGTGACAGCTGGGGACTTGCACAGTTTGACGGAACCGGTCTTTATGAAAATCCGGATCCGCAGCTTGCATCACATCCGCATTGGGGAACATTGACCTTTAATTACCGAAAGAATGAAGTATCGAACTTCCTCATTGGCAGCGCTATGTTCTGGGCTGATGTTTATCACGTAGACGGAATCCGTATGGATGCGGTTGCCTCCATGCTCTATCTGGACTATGGACGTCAGGGCAATGCACCAAGAAATATTTATGGGGGCAATGAGAACCTGGACGCTGTAGAATTCCTGAAGCATTTGAATTCACAGATGAAACGTCGTTTCCCGGGAACACTTATGATTGCGGAGGAGTCTACCGCATGGCCGAATATTACCGGTTCTGTGGAAGACGATGGCCTGGGCTTTGATCTCAAGTGGAATATGGGATTTATGAACGATTTCCTGAATTACATGCAGATCGATCCGTTCTTCCGTAAGAGCAATTATGACCAGCTTACATTTTCCATGATCTATAACTATTCCGAAGACTTTATGCTGGTGTTCTCTCATGATGAGGTAGTACATGGAAAGCGCTCCATGCTTGGAAAAATGCCGGGTAAAACCTTTGAGGAAAAAGCCCGGAACCTTCGTACGGCATATGGATATTTCTTCGCGCACCCGGGCAAAAAGCTCTTGTTTATGGGACAGGATTTTGGACAGTATGATGAATGGTCCGAGAACCAGTCTATTGAATGGAATCTGTTGGAATATCCGGTGCACCTCGGACTGCAGAATTATGTAAAGGATTTAAATACCGTCTATAAGACGCATCCGGCACTTTGGAAACTGGACTATTATCCGGATGGCTTTGAGTGGATCAACTGCACCTATAATGAACTTTCTCTTGTGATGTTCCTTAGAAAGTCCGAGAAGACCGAGGAAACCTTGCTGATCGTGTCCAATTTTGACAACATGGCGCATGCAAAATTCCGCATTGGCGTACCGTTTATGTGCACGGCGAAGGCACTGATTTCCAGTGATGATGAAAAATACGGCGGATTCGGCATGGTGAAAAAGTCTGTCCGAAAGGCAAAGAAGATCAAATGGGATGACCGTGCTTATGCGTTGGATCTCGATATTCCGTCCATGTCCACAACAATTTATCAGCTTACGCCGTGCGAAGAGCCGGCTCCCAAGACACGCACCGCTGTCATAAAGAAAGAAAATAAGCCGGTAGTATCAAAGAAAGCTACTGTAACTAGAAAGTCTGCGGCTGCTCCGAAAGTGCCGAAGAAGGCAGCTGCCGTAAACAAGAGAAGGAAAGGTTAAAAAAGGAGTACTTCTATGAAAAAAGCAGGTATGTTGATGCCTGTCTTTTCCCTTCCGGGGAAGTATGGCATCGGAACATTGGGAACAGAGGCCATAAAATTTATTGATCTGCTTTGTGAGACCGGAAACAAGGTCTGGCAGATTCTTCCTATGGGACCGACCGGATTTGGAGATTCTCCCTATCAGTCTTTTTCTGCCTTTGCCGGTAATCCGTATTTTGTAGATCTGGAAACGCTGGCAGGGGAAGGTCTCCTTTCGGAAGAGCAGCTGAACGATAAGACAGAATACGATTTTGGAGATGATCCGGGGCGGATAGATTACGGCAGACTTTTTAGCAGTAAGAATAAAGCACTGAAGACTGCCTATACTGCATATCGGAAAAAGGGCCATAGTGTGGATGAAATTCTGGAGACACTGCATCCGGAAACCCGTGAGTATTGTCTTTTTATGGCCATTAAGCATAGTCTGAATAATGCAAGCTGGGACGTATGGCCGAAGAAGCTAAGAGATCATGATGCGAAGGAACTGGCAAAGTTTCGTAAAACACATGAAGAAGATATTGGCTTTTACGCATTTGCACAGATGAAATTCAATGAGCAGTGGGAACGGATTCATCGCTATGCGACGATCCGCGGCATTGAAATCCTGGGAGATATTCCAATCTATTGTGCCCGGGATTCTGCGGATGCCTGGGCGCACCGGAGTCTGTTCCAGTTTGACGATGAGGGCCATCCGTTACAGGTTGCCGGTGTGCCGCCGGATGCATTCTCTGCTACCGGACAGCTTTGGGGCAACCCGCTTTATGATTGGCCGGTTCATGAAAAAGACCAGTATCACTGGTGGTGTGAACGTATGGCATACTGCTTTGCCATGTATGATTTTCTTCGGGTCGATCATTTCCGCGGCTTTGAATCCTACTATGCGATTCCGTATGGCGACGAGACGGCGGAAAACGGACAATGGATTCCGGGTCCCGGCCAGAAACTTTTTGCCGCACTGGAGAAAAAGATGGGAACCGCTACGCTTCCGATTATTGCAGAGGATCTGGGAATTATTACCGATGAAGTCCGTGCATTGATGCAGGAAACCGGATTTCCGGGAATGAAGATACTTCAGTTTAGTTTTGACAGCGACAGTGCCAATGCGTACCTACCGCATAATTTTCTGACACCAAATTGCATTGCCTATACCGGAACGCACGACAATGATACACTGCGGCACTGGTTTGAAACCATTCCGGAACACGTAAGAAATTACGTTTATCAATATTTGAGCCGTTCATCCAATGACTGGAATGTCATGCCGGAGCTTTTGATCAAAAGTACCATGAGTACGATTGCCGATACGGTTATTGTACCGGCGGCGGATTATCTGGGACTGGGGAGCGAAGGACGGATTAATCAGCCGGGAACGACCGGAGAAAACTGGCAATGGCGGATGCTTCCGGATGCATTCAGCGAAGAGCGGAAACGCAGCATTGCCCATATCATAGGCATTTACGGACGGTATCAGGCACCGAAGGAATTACCGGAAACCGAGGACAATGCAAATCATCATGATGAGCTGAAAGTGAAACCGGATCCGGAAGGGGCAGATAATGGCAGGGACGTTTCAAAGAGTCCGATCCGGGAAGACAGGACGACATAAAAAGGCCTAATCCGGGATTGCGCAAAAAAGACAAGAAAAAAGCCAGCATACTATCCAAGTGGGTAGTTATGCTGGCTTTTCAATACTATTTTGACTTGATCTGAAAGAAGGCTTCTGTTAGGTGAGATTGAAGTTTGCAGAAACCTGATTGCCGGCAAGGTCAGATACATAGACCGTGATAGACGGTGTGGCAAAGGAAAATGTAACCTGGCCGGTGGTTTTGTTGACATCGGTAGGCTTTAAATTGTTTCCGTCACTGTCAACCGCATAAAGGGAATCCCAGTTGACACCGGACTGGTCATCGGAAGCGGTGAATTCGACATAGCCCGCGCCGATCGTGACATTGTTCTCATCGATGGAAGGGGCGGTTTCGTCCAACAGATTGATCTGTGTATGCGCAACTTGTTTCATGCCGTTAAGAGAACGGGCAGTAATTTCCAGAACGCCGTTATTGCTCACAGTGGCATGATATTTACGTCCATCCTTTACAAGATCAACAGGAACCCCCTCAATGCTGGCGGTGATTTCCTTGAGTGGGAGAAGGGAATCGATCTCCACGGAAATGTTTGCAGTCTTATAATCACTGGTATCCGGATCATCCGAAGTGATTTTTGGTGAAGCGATGACAAACATCAGTACAAGGCCATTGATAACAACGTATGGGAGCAGGAAACCAAGAAGAAACTTTAAATATCCTGGCATACCGGTGCTCTGTCCCTTAAGCGGGCGTCCATAGGCATCGTATCGCATCGCGACATTGCTGCTGTCGCGTAATGAGGAACGATGACCGGAATAATCTCTTGTCATAGAACTCCTTTTTAAAAAAGACAATCATGGCAGGCATGTAAAACGAAGCATGCCAATGAAGTCTGAAGCATAGAAAAGCGGCTCATAGAGCCATAAATCGAGGCTAGTATAACAAACGAGCGCTTGCGTTACAAGGGTGAAGTTGATATACTTATAGAACGATTATCTTAATATTTTTTGACCCCCACATCATTTTATATACGATCTGGTATATATTTCATGGCATTCTGCTTCAGGGAGTTAAAAATCACCCCAGTCTCTATGGGAGACAAGATCCGTTCCCCTTTTTCTATCGTAATGATCTAAAAGTTTATGACTGCAAAGGGAAATGGCCGGCAGCAGAAGCAAGAATCGTTCTTTTATTGTTCCAGACAAGAGAAAACAGAAAAATCAAAGAAAAATTTCATATTGCAATTCAATACAATACAATCTGATCAGGTAGTTATGCGTGATAAAAGGAAATCATGACATATGAAGCCTGGCGTTGCCATGTAATGGCGAACGCTTTCAATATATATAAATCCATGGAGGAAACATGGCAGATGAGACAATGACCGGAAAGGATTCCGGAAATAAAGAAACTGAGACAGAAAAAAAGACCTACCGCAGACGGTCTGTGAAAAGCGAGGATCAGGAAAAACCGGAAAAAACGGCGGTGAAAAGGACGGCCAGAAAGACGGCAGCGAAGGGAGCGGGAAGGACCGGAACCGGAGCAGGAGATTCCGGCAGAGAAGCCGCAGAGCAAGAGAACGGAAACAAATCGGAGCCTGAGGCAGAAGCATCAACCCGGGTTGTGAGAAAGCGCAGTACTGCAACCAAGTTAAAAACGACGGCAAAGAAAACCGTCAAAAAGGCTGTGAAGGAAATCAATCCTGAAAACGAAAACCAAACCGCTCCGGAGATATCTGCAGAGAGCGAGGAAACCGCTGTTTCTGCGGAGAAACCAAAGCGGACAGCGAGAAAAACTCTGCACAGAACCGTTATCGCCAAACGAACGGTAATGAAGAAAAGCGAAAGTGCTGTTACAGAGGATACGGATACAAAGGAAATCACGAAGGAAGCCGATGATCTGCATGCGGTTTCGGAAAAGGCAGATCCGGAGGAAACGACCCGGAAAGAGAACGTAACAGTGGCTTCGGTAAATATGAAAGAGGAACATGTGACGGGAGATACGACGGAAGAATCCCCGACCGGAACGCATGAAACGGACGGGAATGCTGTCGGAGTTACAGGAAATACGGCAGAATCCTCGGGACATATGCCGGAATCTTCGGAAAATGTTCCGGAGGAGACAAAGGAAGTCCGGGAGCCGAGCGGAAAGCCGTGCGGAGGTATACTGGAGATCATGCCGGATGGCTTTGGCTTTACCCGTTCCGATAATTTTCTTCCGGGAGATGCGGATGTGTATGTTAATCCGCAGCTGATCAAACGCTATGGACTTCGTACCGGAGATGTCATTAAAGGCTTCTCCAGAGTGCGCAACATCGGAGACCGTTTCGGTGCATTAACGTATATTGAAACGGTAAACGGAAAGCCGCTGAGTGCATTGAAAGAACGTACAAGCTTTGATAATCTTACGCCGATTTTCCCGAATCAGCGCATCCGTCTGGAGGTACCGGGAGAAAAGGCACCTACGGCGCTGCGGATCCTTGATCTTCTTGCACCGATCGGAAAAGGACAGCGTGGTATGATCGTTTCACCGCCGAAGGCCGGAAAAACCACTCTGTTAAAGCAGGTGGCCAAGGCAATCGTGAAAAATGAACCGAAAATGCATCTTCTGATTCTTTTGATCGATGAAAGACCGGAGGAAGTTACCGATATGAAGGAAGAAGTTGAAGGCGGACTGGTACAAGTCATTTATTCGACTTTTGATGAACTTCCGACGAATCATAAAAGAGTGGCGGAGATGACCATAGAGCGCGCCAAGCGACTGGTTGAGCAGGGAGAGGATGTGACAATTCTTCTTGACTCCATTACGCGCCTTGCACGTGCATACAATCTGGTGGAGCCGACATCCGGACGTACCTTATCGGGTGGTCTTGATCCGGCTGCGCTGCATATGCCGAAGAAATTTTTCGGTGCGGCACGAAATATGAGAGAGGGCGGATCGCTGACGATTCTTGCCACTGCGCTGGTGGATACCGGTTCTCGTATGGATGATGTCATCTATGAGGAATTTAAGGGAACCGGCAATATGGAACTGGTTCTGAATCGTGAACTTCAGGAGAAACGGGTATTCCCGGCTATCGATATTTTGAAATCCGGTACAAGACGGGATGATCTTCTTTTATCGGATCTCGAGCGGAAAGCGGTGGATTTGCTGCATAAGCAGGCATCGGATGAAAAGGTCGGATCTACAGAAGAAGTGATCAACCGGTTTGAAAAGTCGATGACCAATTTCGAACTTTGCGAATATGTAGTAAACCGGAAACCGTTGACGCCGCCGAATCCGAATGGCCGTCTGGCAATAAAAATCAACCGCTGATGCATTTGCCGGAGTCCGGTAAAGAGTGTTGCGGAAATCGGGCAGAAATGCCGCAAAAAAGCCATAAAAAAGCATGGAAAAGGGCTTGCAACAAAAAAAGCTTTATGTTAAATTGGAAAAGCTTTATTAAAACCAAGTAGTCCGCGGTGGGAAAGCAGGGCTTTCATCAGCACGGACAGACGAAACCGTATGGTTGGAAACCATACAGAAAGAGGTATTACATGAGAGAGGGAATTCACCCAACTTATTATCAGGCAACTGTAACTTGCAACTGCGGTAACACATTCGTAACCGGTTCTACAAAGCCTGAGATCCACGTCGAAGTTTGCTCTAAGTGCCATTCATTCTACACTGGCAAGGAGAAGAGCGCAAACGTTAAGGGTCGTATCGAAGCTTTCAACAAGAAGTTCGGTATGCAGTAATTTGCAAGACGATGAAAGAGGTCCGAAAGGGCCTCTTTTTTTGCGTAAAAAAATAAATACACGTTTCTGACGTTTTTCTTGAATGCATTGAATTAGTGCTACAATTTGTGTACACTTAGTGCCATGAATAACAACACAAATATGATGAAAAAAAATAACAATGAAAACAGCGGGAAGGAAACATTGGCGGGAGCCACTGCCTGTGAACAGCTCGCGGCGAAGAAAGGCCAGATTTATTCAGGAATTGGCGGTCAGGCCGTAATCGAAGGAATTATGATGAAGAATGGGGAACGTTATGCCGTTGGTGTACGGAAACCGGACGGAAGCATTGAGGTTATGGAAGATCGCTATGTGTCGATGAGTGATAAATACAAATTCTGTAAGCTGCCGTTTATTCGCGGTGTATTCTCTTTTGTCGATTCCATGATCCTGGGTATGAAGTCACTGACTTTTTCGGCTTCCTTCTTTGAGGATGACGAAAATGCGGAGCCATCGGAACTGGAAAAGTTTTTGGACCGGGTGTTCGGAGAGAAGCTGGAGGCATTGCTTTCAACAGTGGTCATAGGAATTTCCTTTGTGGCGGCACTGCTTCTTTTTGTATTGTTTCCGGCCTGGCTCGCAGGACTTCTGAAGCATTGGATTCAAAGCGAAACCATTCTCGGTCTGATCGAGGGCATGATCCGGGTTTTGATCTTCGTGATCTATATTAAGGTGATTTCCCGTACGCCTGACATTGCCAGGACCTTCCAGTATCATGGTGCAGAGCATAAATGCATCAACTGCGTAGAGCATGGTCTTCCGCTTACAGTGGAAAACGTGGCCATGTCCAGTAAGGAGCATAAACGTTGCGGTACCAGTTTCATCGTCTATGTCATGCTGATCTCCATACTTTTATTTATGGTGATCCGTGTGGACGGCATACTGTTAAAGTTTTTAAGCCGTATCATTTTGATTCCGGTGATCGCAGGCATTTCTTATGAAGTGCTTCGTGTTGTGGGACTGCATGACAATGCAGTGACCAATGTTCTCTTCATTCCGGGAATGTGGATGCAGGGACTGACTACCAGTGAGCCGGACAAGGAGCAGATCGAAGTGGCGATTGCCGCAGTCGAGAAGGTTTTTGACTGGAAATCCTTTGAAAAGGAAAAATTCGGTAACGATCTATGAGTAATACAAAAACACTGCGGCAGATCGTAATGGATGCCGCAGAAGAACTGGAGAGAAATCTCGTTCCGGACCCGCGATTTGATGCGCGGGCTCTTTTTGCGCATGCCTATAAGCTGGATATGGCACATATGCTTTTATATCAGGAGGAAACCGCTGAGGCTCTGATTCCGCGTTTTTTTGCCAATGAAGCCGCTCTGCAGAAGGCGGAAGAGGATTTTGCAGAGTTGATCAGGCGAAGAGCCCGGAGAGAACCGCTGCAGCAGATACTTGGAACAACCGGTTTCTATGGACGGGAGTTTTATGTCACATCCGATGTGTTGTGCCCTCGGGCGGATACCGAGACACTGATCGACACGGTGCTCGGTGATGTGGAAGCGTGGAAGAAACAGGCCGGAAATGTGGATAAACAATATAGATCTCTGCTGGATTTATGTACCGGCTCCGGATGCATTGCCATCACACTGGCTCTGGAGGCCGATTTCAAGCCGGTTGTGGCGGTGGATATCTCGGAGCCTGCGTTAAAAATCGCCCAAAATAACGCAACATATAACAAAGTCGGAAACATTGAATTTCTGGCTTCCGACTTATATTCGGCTTTGCCGGAATATATGGAACGTACCGGTTTACGGTCATTTGATGTGATTGTCTCCAATCCACCGTACATTCCATCAGAGGTTGTGGACACATTGGAACCGGAAGTCCGGGATCATGAACCGAGGATTGCGTTGGACGGTACAGCAGACGGCTTATATTTCTATCGTGAGATCATCCGGCGCAGCCCGGAATTTTTGAGTCCGGAGGGAAGTATCTATTTTGAGATCGGCTACGATCAGGGACAGTCTGTTTCTGCGCTGTTGCAAGAGGCAGGATTCCGGGACATTCGCGTGATCCGGGATCTGGGGGACAACGATCGTGTGGTGACGGGACATCTCTAGCGAAGGTACCGGAGCAGTAGAATACAAATACAGAAACAGCATCGTACACAACGATGGAAAGGATAGATTATGACAATGTTTGACCGTCTCTCGGATCTGGAGAGACATTATGATGAAATTCAGCGGTTTATGACAGAGCCGGATGTCGTAAATGATACGGAGAAATATCTTCGCCTGTTAAAGGAATCCGGAGAACTGGAGCCTGTGATCAAGGCTTATCGTGATTATAAGAATGCGGAGCAGAGCGAGAAGGATGCATTGGAACTTCTTGCCAATGAAAAAGATCCGGATCTCGTTGAAATGGCCAAAGAAGAGCTTGCCACAGCGAAGGAAGATCAGCAGCGGCTTACCAAGGAGCTTCAGATTCTGCTTCTTCCGAAGGATGAGAATGATGATAAAAACATTATCATGGAAATCCGCGGCGGTGCCGGAGGCGACGAAGCGGCTCTTTTTGCGGCAGAACTTTACCGTATGTACATCAACTATGCGGAAAGCCGGGGCTGGAAGACCGAACTTGTTTCTGCAAATGAGACCGGAATCGGCGGCATGAAGGAAGTAAGCTTTATCGTTAACGGCAAAGGTGCGTTTGCACGATTAAAGTATGAAGCCGGTGTGCATCGTGTACAGCGTGTTCCGGCCACGGAATCCGGTGGACGTATTCACACCTCTACAGCTACGGTTGCGGTAATGCCGGAAGCAGAGGATGTAGATGTCTATATCAATCCGGCGGATGTAAAAATGGAAGTATTCCGTTCTTCCGGTGCCGGTGGACAGCATATCAACAAGACATCTTCTGCTGTTCGACTCATTCATATTCCGACCGGAATGGTAGCGGAATGTCAGGAGGAACGTTCACAGCTCCAGAATAGAGAAAAGGCAATGCGACTTCTCCGGGCACGTCTTTATGAAATTGAAGCGACAAAGGCCCACGCTGAGGCAGCAGAAGCAAAGCGTAGTCAGGTCGGAACCGGCGATCGTTCGGAAAAGATCCGTACCTATAATTTCCCACAGGGACGTGTTACCGATCACCGCATCAATCTGACACTTTATAATATTGAGAAAATTCTGAATGGCGCGCTGGATGAGATTCTGGATGAGCTGATTTCGACCGATCAGGCAAGGAAGCTCGCAGAGCTGAATAAAGAAGTTATTTGACGGAAAACTTTACTATCTGATTAGGTGGAAATAGGAGGCATCATGGGTAGACAACTTAGAAGTCTCGAAAGAAGAAAGCAGAGCCGGAGACAGAACGGAAGAAAAAAAGGCAGAGGTATGCCGCTTTTCTTCCTGTTGTGTTTTGTGATTGTGCTGGGCGCCGGTGGGTTTTATGTATATCAGGAAAAATACGCACCTTCGAAAGAACATGCGGATCTTAAGACGTATTTTGGGGTAAGTGGCAATGAGGTTGCCATCTTTCTCAACGATGAGCAGGAAAAAGATAAAAAGGGAGATCCGGTTGTAGCGCGGTGTGTGAACGGCGGCGTATTTCTACCTTTCGAGTGGGTCATGGATACGCTGAACCGCCGTTTCTATTATGAAAGTGATGCCAACAGTATCTACTATACGACGCAGGCCGGAACAGAAATCTATACCACCGATACCCTGATTGATGGTGCCACACCGTTCATCAAGATGGGAGACAGTAGTAAGGACCTGTACCTTAATGTAAAACTTGTGGAGAAGTATACCGATCTTCGTTATCAGAGTTTTTCGGACAGTGAGGAGAAAAGAGTATTTCTTTATACCGATTGGAAGGCCTATACGGAGGCAACGGTGAATGCCCAGGAGTCTGTGCGTCTTCTCGGAGGAATCAAATCCAGCATCCTTACAACGCTTCCGAAGGAAAGTAAGGTGAAAATCCGGGAAAGCATGGATACATGGTCTCAGGTTGTAACATCGGACGGCTTTATCGGTTATCTTCGGAACAGCCGCCTGAAGGATCGTAAAGAAGTAACGCCGAAATCCGATTTTGTAAAAGAAAATTTCCAATACAGAACCCGGACCGACGGACAGAAAGTGGTTTTGGGTTTCCATCAGGTCCTTAATAAAACAGCGAATAAAGGCTTCGAAAATGTCAGTGCCGATACGCCGGGAATGAATACGATTGCGCCGACCTGGTTTGTATTGACAGATAATGCCGGAGGTTTCGAAAACCATGGCGATGCATCGTATGTGGCAGCAGCACATCAAAAAGGCCTTCAGGTTTATGCTACCGTAAATAATTTCGAAAAAGGAAAGATTGCCATGGATGAGGTGCTGGGCAAGGCGGCCAACCGCCAGAATCTCATTGACAATCTCATTGCACAGGCAAAGGCACTGGGTCTGGACGGTCTCAATATCGATTTTGAAACGGTTCCGGAGTCCTGCGGCAGAAGCTATGTGCAGTTCATGCGTGAATTTGGGAATGCAGCCCATGCCGCCGAACTTACGGCTTCGGCAGATGTGTATGTTCCGTTTGATTACAATAAGTACTATGACATTGAAGAAATCGGAAAGTTTCTCGACTATGTAATTGTAATGTGCTACGACGAGCATTATGCCGGAGGAGAGGCCGGTAGTGTGTCCAGCATTGGCTATGTAGAGCGGGGCATTGAGCGTTCTACAGAACAGATGGATCGCTCCCGTGTGATCATTGCCGTTCCATTTTATACACGTGTCTGGAAAACGGATGCAAATGGAAAAACAAGCTCGGATGCATTAGGGGCAGCTGACGCATTGAAATGGGCACAGAGCAAAGGGGCACAGTTTACCTGGGATGAGGAATTGAAACAGAATTATACCGAGATCACAGAAAACGGTGTGCTGAAAAAGTGCTGGATGGAAGATGAAAAGTCTATGGCAGAAAAGATGAATGCCGTCCGGGAAGCGGATGTTGGCGGAGTCGCTGCCTGGAAGCTCGGACAGGAGCCTGCGGATTTTTGGCCGCTCCTGAATTTGAATTCGAAGTAAAGAGAAAGGCAATAAAATGAAGACAATAGTGAAAGGTATGGAAGGTGTAGAAGAAGCGGCAGAAGTCATTCGCCGCGGTGGGCTGGTTGCATTTCCGACCGAAACCGTATATGGACTGGGCGGCAATGCGCTTGACCCGGAGGCATCACGAAAAATCTATGCAGCAAAAGGACGGCCGTCAGACAATCCGCTGATCGTTCATGTTTCCTGTATGGAAGAGGTGGATGCGCTGGTTTCTGCATTTCCGGAAGACGCAAGAAAACTCATGGAGACCTTTTGGCCGGGACCGCTGACCATCATTATGCCAAAGGCCGAATGTGTTCCGCTTGAAACGACCGGTGGATTGAACACCGTTGCCATTCGTTGCCCGGAAAACAAACTTACTCTTGCCTTTATCAAAGCGGCAGAGCGTCCGATCGCAGGTCCGAGTGCCAATACATCCGGAAAACCGAGTCCGACAGAAGCGGAGCATGTTCTTCATGATTTGGATGGAAAAATCGATATGATTCTGGATGACGGTCCGGTTGGCATTGGGGTGGAATCCACGATCATCGATGTGACAGGAGAGGTTCCGACTCTGCTTCGTCCGGGAGCCATTACATTAGAGGAATTATCCCAGACACTGGGAAAAACGGTAGAGGTGGATCCCGCCATCGTTGCCGGCGGCGTGAAAGAAGGCATTCACCCTAAGGCGCCGGGAATGAAATACCGCCACTATGCGCCCAATGCCTGTATGGCGCTGGTGACCACCGCCTTTTTGAAGGAACATGACTATGGTGTCAGCGGTGAAGACCGGAAAAATGAAGACCGGAAGGTGGCTTCCGCTATAGAGCACCTTGTAAAAAAGGATGAAGCGGAGGGAAAGAAAGTCGGTATCATCTGCTGTGAAGAGACACGGGAACTGTATGCCGGAGAGTATGAGGCGGATCTTAAGGTCATTGGCCGTCGGAGCGATCCGTTGTCTATGACGCACGAATTGTTTCGTATTTTGCGGGAGTTCGATGATGATCAGGTAGAAACGATTTATGCGGAAAGCTACAGCGATCACGGCGTGGGCTTCGCACTTATGAACCGTATGCGGAAAGCCGCCGGTATGACCGAGCTTCTGGCAGATGTGTAAAACGAAAGGAGACAGTATGTCTGTGACTGGAAAACGTGAAGATTATGTAACATGGGATGAGTATTTCATGGGAGTTGCCCTGATGTCTGCCCGTCGTTCCAAGGACCCGAATACACAGGTTGGTGCCTGTATCGTAAGTGAAGACAACAAGATTCTGTCCATGGGATACAATGGATTTCCAAAGGGATGTTCCGATGATGAGTTCCCATGGACAAAGATCCATGCCGCCGACGATCCGTATAATGCCAAATATTTCTATTCAACGCATGCGGAACTGAATGCCATTTTGAATTACCGTGGCGGTTCTCTGGAAGGGGCCAAAATGTATGTTACGTTATTCCCATGCAATGAATGCGCAAAGGCGCTGATTCAGGCAGGTATCCGTACACTGATTTATTATTCCGATAAATATGCCGATACACCGGGGACAAAGGCAAGCAAGCGGATGCTTGATGCGGCCGGAGTACGATACTTTGAATATAAGCCGAGCGGACGCAAAGTCACATTGGATCTGTAAGCTTCCGTCCGGAGCGCGATACGATTTATTCGAGCGGCAGCTTCTGTCGGAATGGCGGAAGAGAACAGGAAAAAGCTATGTTTATAAAAAATGAAAGCAAAGCAAAGCGGGATGCGCGAATCCGGGAAATCGTGGCGCGTCTGGATGAAAAATACGGTGAAGAACCACCGATCTTTCTCCACAGCGAGAACGCCTGGCAGCTTCTGTTTGCCACAATTCTAAGTGCGCAATGTACAGATGCCCGGGTCAACATGGTTACAGAGAAGCTTTGGAAAAAGTACCGGGGTCTGGAAGACTTTGCCAATGTAGCGCTTGAGGAACTGGAAGAAGACATCCGCTCTACCGGGTTTTACCATAACAAGGCGAAAAACATTAAGGCCTGTGCCGGAGAACTGCTGACCCGTTTTCATGGGGAGGTTCCCAAGACGATCGAAGAGCTTACTTCCCTTCCGGGAGTAGGACGAAAGACCGGAAATCTGATTCTCGGGAATATTTATCATATACCGTCCATTGTGGTCGACACCCATGTCAAGAGGGTTTCCAACCGGCTCGGACTGGCGGATTCCAAAGATCCGACGAAGACAGAATATCAGCTGATGGAAGTGCTTCCGGAAGATGTCTGGATCCGCTGGAATACACATATTATCTCGGTAGGACGAAGTTTCTGTATGTCGCAGAATCCGGATTGTGAAGGATGTTTTCTTAGGGATCTCTGCCCAAGCTGCGGAAATGCTGCAAAGATTGAAAGTACACGTGCCGGCGTAACTTCCGGAAAGACAAAAGCAAGGGCAGTTAAGAATAGACAGTAGGGTTTTGCCCGGAGCGGAAACGTCAGAAAAGGCATCTTCGGAGGCAGAAATCCCGAAAATCCGGCCGGAGACCGGCCCATGGGAATGCCAATGCAGGAGATGACAGAAAAACAGGAGGTGGTGCATCATGTCAGAATGCGAAATGTGTTTAAATTATACTTATGATGACGATGCGGAAGAATGGGGCTGTGAAGCGGATATTGATGAAGATGATATGGCGCACATGTGGGGCGGAGGCCGGCACAGACATTGTCCGTACTGGCGTTCCAATGATGAATACCGCACGGTAAAGCACCAGTCCATCGGTCATCTTCCGGGGTATAGTGATACCGGATTTTTTATGGATGACAATGAACATGAATTGAGCGATGGGGAAGAATAAAGAAAGGACGCTCTCTGTATCAGAGAGTATGTAAGAAAGAAATTGTTAAATGTAGTATTGCATGAGCCGGAAATTCCATTCAATACCGGTGCCATCGGAAGAACCTGTGTAGCGACCAATACGGCGCTTCATCTGATTCGTCCCTATGGTTTTGAATTATCTGATAAATATATAAAGCGCGCCGGGATGGATTACTGGCCGAAACTCGACCTTAATGAATATTTGGATTATCAGGATTTCCTTTCCAGACATCCGGAGATTACCTTTGCCGGAGAGGAAACGTCCGCTGCGAATCCGGATGCTCCGAAGCTTTGGTTTGCAACCACAAAGGCAGAGCAGGTTTACAGTGAGGTATCCTTCGGACCCAATGATTATATTATGTTCGGAAAGGAATCTGCCGGTATTCCGGAGGAAATTCTGGTGGAACATAAGGAAGCCTGCATTCGCATTCCGATGTGGGGCGATATGCGGTCACTGAATCTGAGTAATTCCGTAGCAATCGTGCTTTATGAGGGCTATCGTCAGAATGACTTTGAGGAACTCGAGCGAAAGGGACAGCTTCATCGGCTTCATTGGAACCGGTAACGGGAAATTTGCGCACAGGCGTGAAAGGCACGGGTCCAATAAAGAATTACAAATTTTCATAGCAAAATGTTGACAAGAGAATAACATATGATAATATATTCATATGAATGAACATTCATTAGATTGATGAGGAGGTATCCATGTCAGAAATGATCGATCAGAAGCGAATTGCGCACCTGATCTGTAATGTCTCGGAAGATGAGCTTTCCGACCTTGCGGAGCTTTTTAAGGTCTTTGGGGATTCTACAAGAATCAAGATCCTGTATGATCTTTTTCCGGGAGAAAAGAATGTAACAGAAATCTGCGATGATTTGGAAATGAATCAATCTGCTGTATCGCATCAATTGAAGATATTGAAAACCTCTAAACTGATCAAGGCGAGAAGAGATGGGAAAGCCATGATTTATTCTCTGGCAGACGATCATGTAAAGACCATCATCGCTATGGGCAAAGAGCATATTGAGGAGTGAGACTATGAAAAAGAAGTTTAAATGTGATATCGATTGTGCCGCTTGCGCTGCAAAAGTGGAGGATGCTGTAAAGCAGATGGAAGGCGTTGTGGATGCAAAGGTGAATTTCATGCTCCAGAAGTTTACATTGGAAGCAGACGATGAGCATTTTGATGAGATTTTAAAGAATGCCATTGAGACAGGCAAGAAAATCGAGCCGGATTTTTCTGTCGAAGTATAAAAATAAAAAAGAATTTTAGAACATTTCTAATACAATAGGGAAGCGATGCCATGGACGCATCGCTTTCTTTATCAAAAACATATGAATGATTGTTCATATGTTTTGCACAAAAAATTCACACATGCGGCAGATCCGGTATAAACCACTGCCGGAGGAGACTTATGGAACCAAAATTAAAAAAAGAGTTGAAAAAAATCCTTTTAGGCATTGGCATCTTCTTTCTGTTTATGATTTGTGAGAAGCTTCATCTGCTGCCAATGATCTTTGAACATCGTCTTGCGGCATTTGCAGCCTATCTGATTCCATACGGAATCACAGGATACCCGGTGGTGCGAAAGGCATTGCTTGGAATCAGAAACCGACAGCCTTTTGATGAGTCCTTTCTCATGTTCATCGCTACCATCGGTGCGTTTGCGACAGGAGAAAATTCGGAAGCCGTAGCGGTCATGGCCTTCTATCAGGTGGGAGAATGGTTTCAGGCATATGCGGTGGGAAAATCCCGTAAAAATATCGCGGCACTTATGGATATTGTGCCGGAGACCGCCAATGTGGAGAGTCCGGATGGTACGGTAGAGACAATGGATCCGGACGAGGTTTCGATTGGAGACATTCTTGTAGTGAAACCCGGAGAGCGGATACCGGTGGACGGCGAGGTGTTGAGTGGTGAGTCCATGATCAATACCGCAGCGCTTACCGGTGAATCGGTACCACGTGCGGTATATCCGGGAGCTTCGGTCATATCCGGCTGCATCAATGGAGAAGGACTGCTTCGGATTCGGGCCGAAAAAGCTTTTGAAGACTCTACGGTTTCCAAAATTCTGGAACTTGTGGAGAATGCGACAGAGAAAAAGTCGAAAACCGAAAATTTCATTACCCGTTTTGCCAGAGTTTACACACCGATTGTAGTATATGGCGCCCTGGCCCTGGCAGTTATCCCGTCTGTTATAAGTGGGGATCCGGCGACCTGGATCTACAGGGCATGCACTTTTCTGGTTATTTCCTGCCCGTGTGCACTTGTCATTTCCGTGCCGCTTGCATTTTTCGGTGGAATTGGTGCGGCAGGCTCCAATGGTGTGCTTGTGAAAGGGTCGAATTATCTGGAACAGATTGCAAAGCTACGGATTCTTGTTTCGGATAAGACCGGTACATTGAGCGAGGGAAATTTCAAAGTATATAAAGTGTGCCCGAAGGAAGCGGCCTGTGCACCGGAACTGCTTCAGCTTGCGGCAGCAGCCGAGGGCAGCAGCACGCATCCGATTGCAAAGTCGATTCGCGAGGAATTGAAAAAGCAGGCGCCAAGGCTTTTGGAAGCATTGGCACCGGTCACCGAATCGGAAAATATAGCCGGACAGGGGCTGAAAGCCGTGGTGGAAGGTGATTACATTCTGGTCGGCAATAAAAAACTTATGGAGAGTCAAGGCATCGCAGTAAAAGAGATAGAAGACCCGGCATCCACCGTTGTCTATGTGGGTCGTATTCCGGACAAAGATGGAAGACCGGAGTTTCTGGGAACGATTCTGATCCGGGATATTATAAAAAAAGAGGCCAGAGAGGCCATAGAAGCAATGAGAAATGCCGGTGTGGAGGAAGTAATCATGCTTACCGGCGACCGGACTTCGGTAGGAGAGGCGGTAGGCCGGGAACTGCAGGTGGATCGTGTTTATGCGGATCTGCTTCCACAGGATAAGGTGCGTTGCGTGGAGAAACTTCTGCAGGAGAGAAACACAGAAGAACAGGTGCTGGGCTTCGTGGGAGACGGCATCAACGATGCCCCGGTTCTGGCAAGAGCAGATGTCGGAATTGCCATGGGCTCCATGGGATCCGATGCTGCAATTGAGGCGGCAGATGTGGTCATTATGGATGATGACCTGCGCCGGATTCCGATGGTGATTCGGATCGCACATAAGACGGTGCGCATTGCCACACAGAATATCGTGTTTGCGTTGGTAATCAAGGCATTGATTCTTCTTTTTGGCGCAATGGGAATTGCCAACATGTGGGCTGCAGTATTTGCAGATGTCGGTGTTGCCGTGCTGTGTATCCTGAATTCTATGCGGATATTGCGTACCAGACGAACGATTTAAATGAAGTAGTGAAACAGCCGGAAAAGAGATAGCAATATACAGGAAATCATACCTGCAGATTATCCAATGCGGCCAGCTGTTGCAGAAGTGCCGGATCGGAAGTATCCGGATTCAGATAGTGCTCCTTGATACGGTCGAAAGAAGCAGCGCTCAGCACATGCTCGATACGACAGGCATCGGCAGAAGCCGTTGCTTCATCGACACCAAGGCTCATCAGAAGGCTGGAAATGATGAGATGCTTTTCATAAGTCTCACGGGCAATCGCCAGTCCTGACTTTGTAAGATGGATGTAGCCGTTGTCTTCTACGGTGATTTTATCCTCCTCACGGAGATGCTTCATGGCTACCGATACGGATGGTTTTGAGAAGCCAAGCATATTGGCAATGTCTACAGAACGGACGTCGCTGTTTTGCAGAGAGAGCATGAGAATGCTCTCCAGATAGTTTTCTGAGGATTCATTGGATGCATAGGCTTTCATATAAAAACCTCCCTTGGATGCAGATTACAGGTCCATAATGTATTGGCTTAGTATAGCACAAATTACGGGTCAGGTCGACGCGTATGAACGGATTGTGGAAGCTGCTGAAATCCTTAGAGATTTCAAGGCATAAAAGCAGTTTAATTTCTATTTGAAATAAAAAATATTTCATATATAATCATTGTGATTCACAGATGTGAAAGAATAAACACACGGGGGTTTTTATGCGTTGGAAAAGTCGCTGATTGATTTACAGGGAGTATCTAAGTCATTTGATGGACAGCTTGTCCTCGATGAACTCAATCTTTCCATTAAGGAAAACAGTTTCGTTACTTTGCTCGGTCCGTCTGGTTGTGGAAAGTCCACAACATTAAGGATCATTGGCGGTTTTGCAAAACCGGACCAGGGCAGAGTTTTTTTTGATGGAAAAGACATTACCGATGTGCCGGCGAACAAGCGTCAGCTCAATACGGTATTCCAGAAATATGCGTTATTTCCAAATATGAATATCGCGGAAAATATTGCTTTTGGACTTCGAATCAAAAAACAGTCGGAAAGTTATATTCGTGATAAGGTGAATTATGCTTTAAAACTGGTAAATCTGGAAGGAATGGAGCGTCGTGACGTAGAGTCACTGTCCGGCGGTCAGCAGCAGAGAGTTGCGATTGCCCGTGCCATTGTTAATGAACCGAAGGTCCTTCTTCTTGATGAACCGCTTTCCGCGTTGGATCGAAAACTCCGTCAAGAGATGCAGTATGAGCTGATCCGTCTGAAAAATGAGCTCGGCATTACATTTATATATGTTACGCATGATCAGGAAGAAGCCATGACCATGTCGGATGTGGTCGTTGTTATGAACCAAGGCTACATTCAGCAGATGGGTACGCCGCAGCAGATCTACAATGAGCCGGAAAATGCCTTTGTGGCCGATTTCATCGGCGAATCCAATATTGTCCGCGGCACGATGCTGGAGGATAAGGTGGTTCGTATTTTTGGTGCGGTTTTCCATTGCGTCGATTCCGGATTCGGAACCAATACACCGGTGGATGTTGTTATCCGTCCGGAGGATGTGGAACTGGTGGATGCCGATGACCCGAGAGCCATCCTGAAAGGCAAGATGACATACTCGATCTTTAAGGGCGAGTGGTACGAGATGGGAATTCAGACGCCGGATGGTTACGAGTGGCTCGTGCATTCTACCGAAAACCGCGAACCGGAGACCGAGGCCGGCATTTATGTAAAGCCATACAATATTCAGATTATGAATCGTCCGGCATCCGAAGATGAGGAGGCGATGAGCATTGAAGAGTAATAAAAACAAAGGGGGAAAGCTGTCATGAGGGATAAATCCAGCCGATGGCTTTCCGGCCCGTACCTTATCTGGATGATCGGCTTTATTCTGATTCCGCTGCTGGTGATCGTGTATTACGGTCTGATCGATGAAAACGGGAGCTTTACATTGGCCAATGTTGCCGCAGTCCTCAGAAAAGAGCATTTGAAAGCACTGTGGCTCAGCATCTGGCTTGCCGCATTATCCACAGTCATTTGTCTCGTCATTGCCTATCCCCTTGGACTGATACTTCGGAGTCTGAAAATCGGGAAAGGCAGTTTTATTGCCTTTATCTTTATTCTTCCGATGTGGATGAACTTTCTTCTTCGGACGCTGGCCTGGCAGACGTTGCTGGAACGCCGCGGTGTGATCAATGCGATGCTTCATGCCATGCATCTTCCGGAGCAGCATATCATCAATACGCCGGCTGCGATTGTGTTCGGTATGGTTTATAACTATCTGCCGTTCATGATCCTGCCGATTTATAACACCTTGACCAAAATCAAGGATAACACCATTCATGCGGCAGAGGATCTGGGGGCAACTTATCTTCAGACGCTTTGGCATGTGGTGATTCCTATGTCACTGCCGGGGATTGTATCCGGCATCACCATGGTTTTTGTGCCTGCGCTTACGACTTTCGTTGTATCCGACCTTTTGGGCGGAGGCAAAATTCTACTGATCGGTAATGTTATCGAGCAGGAGTTCATGCGGACGGCCGACTGGAATCTGGGTTCCGGTCTGTCACTGGTATTGATGTGCTTTGTTATCATCTCCATGATCATCCTGAATCATTTTGATGACGCGGCAAATAATGAAAGGAGCATGTTCTGATGGGAAAGGTTAAGCGTGTTCTTTCGGATTGCTACCTGGCACTGATCATTTTGTTTATGTATGCCCCGATTTTTACACTGGTGGTTCTGTCTTTCAATGAAGGCCGCTCCCGTGCACAGTGGTCGGGATTTTCTCTGCACTGGTATGAAGAAATGCTCGCCAATGACACGATTATGGCAGCACTCCGGAATACACTTGTGATTGCACTGATTTCGGCATTTCTTGCGACCGTACTGGGAACCATGGCGGCCATTGCCATTTCCAATATGCATAGCGTATCCCGTAATATCATTATGAGCATTACGAATATTCCTATGCTTAATGCAGATATTGTAACCGGTATTTCACTGATGCTGAGTTTTATCGCTTTTGGCATTTCCCTCGGCTTTAAAACCATTCTCATCAGCCACATTACTTTTAATATTCCGTACGTGATCCTTTCGGTTTTGCCGAAAGTCCGCGGATCAAGCAAAGATACCTATGAAGCGGCGCTTGATCTCGGTGCGACGCCAATGCAAGCTTTTTGGAAAGTAGTGCTTCCGGAGATCATGCCGGGTGTGACGGCCGGTTTTATGCTGGCATTTACAATGAGTCTGGACGATTTCATTATTACGCACTTCACCAGAGGCGCCGGCATTGATACGATTTCGACGCTGGTATACAGCCAGGTGCGAAAGGGTATCAGTCCGGCTCTCTACGCTCTGTCCACCGTTATTTTCGTAACAGTATTCATTGTTCTTGTCATTGGAAATTTTGCACCGGACTGGATCCGGAAAAGAAAGCATGCCGTGAAGAAAATCAAGTATCTTCGTACACTGATGGTAAGCGTACTCGCCGCACTTTCTCTTGGGGCCTGCGGTACGACAGAAAAATCGATTGAAGCGATTCCGACAAAAGACGAAAACACATTGTATGTATATAACTGGGGCGAATATATCGACCCGGATGTGATTGATCAGTTCGAAGAAGAGACCGGCATCAATGTAGTTTACGATCTGTTCCAGACGAATGAGGAAATGTATCCGGTTATAGAAGCCGGCGGTGTTTTGTACGATGCCGTCTGTCCATCGGATTATATGATCAAGAAAATGGCACAGAATGGACTGCTGACCGAGCTCGACAAAAAGAACATTCCGAATCTGAAGGAAATCGGAACCGACTATTTGAAAATGGCAGAGCAGTATGATCCGGGGAATACCTATTCCGTGCCGTATGTCTGGGGAACCGTAGGTATTCTCTATAACAAGCGTATGCTGGACGAGTTGGGTGTTCCGTATCCGACCAGCTGGAAGGATCTTTGGAATCCGAAGTTAAAGAACGAGATTTTAATGCAGGACTCTGTCCGGGATGCCTTTATGGTGGCCTTAAAGAAAAACGGCTATTCCTGCAATACTAAAAATCCGGCTGAGCTTGATAAAGCCATGAATGACCTTATTGCGCAGAAGCCGCTTGTGCAGGCCTATGTAGTCGATCAGGTACGCGACAAGATGATCGGAGAAGAGGCAGCAGTCGGCGTAATCTATTCCGGAGAGATTCTTTATATCAAGGGTGAACTGGAAGGAACTGATGTGGATGTGGAATATGTGATTCCAAAGGAAGGCACGAATCTTTGGATGGATGGCTGGGTAATTCCGAAGAATGCCCGTCATAAGGAGTTGGCCGAAAAGTGGATCAATTTCCTTTGCCGTCCGGATGTAGCTGCCAAGAACTTTGAGTATATTACCTATTCGACGCCGAATGTAGGCGCCTGCGCACTTCTCGACAAGTCTTATCTCGAGAATAAGGCGGTGTTCCCGGATACGAAGGAACTTCTGAAAAATTCAGAGTTTTATGACTATATGGGAAAAGAAGTGGACCGTATGTATAACGATCGCTGGAAAACTGTGAAATCCAGTTAGAAAAGAAAAGCACCGGAGAAAGGGCCGGGAGATCCGTATGTGGAAATCCGGAACCTTTTCCGGTGCTTTTTAAGCGGATTTTATGCGGGAAGTATGTGAAAATGATACAAGTTGTGTTAGAATAATAACAATAATGCCTCTAGAGGCAGCTGTTGTAACAGACAGCCGGCAGTGATGCTGCCGCAAAATATAGCGTGAAGAGGGGACATAAGATGAAAGACAAGTACATGGCATATATCGGTTCCTATAGCTACACAGGAACTGCAAAGGGCATTACCATTTGTGATGTGGATGTAGAAAAGGGAAAATTTGTAAAGCGCTGTGAAGTTGAGGTAAACAATTCCTCTTATCTCGTAGCATCAAAGGATCAGCGTACTTTATATTCCATTGCAGATGAAGGCGTTGTGGCATTCCGCATTCTGGACAATGGCGCTCTGCAGAAACTGAACACCAAAAATATCCGCGGTATGCGTGGCTGCCACCTGGGCATTGACCAGAGTGATCAATATCTCACGGTATCGGGCTATCATGATGGAAAGTCAACGCTGCTCGAGCTGGAAAAGGACGGATCGGTTGGGAAAATTGTTGATGGTGTTTACGACAAAGGCATCGGATCTGTCGCTGAACGTACTTTCCGTCCGCATGTATCTTGTTCCCGTATGACGGATGATCAGAAGTATATTCTGGTTGCAGACCTTGGTATTGATCAGGTTCGTGTATATCGTTTCGATAAACTGGATGGCAAAATGCGGCAAATCGATACCATTCGATGTGAACTGCAGTCCGGTCCGCGCCATTTCCGTTTTTCACCGGATCGTCGGTTCTTGTATCTCATGTATGAGGTGAAAAACGTAATCGATGTATTCCGTTTCTCGGAGGGAAAAGGAATCAATGATGTGAACCTCGAGAAGATTCAGACTATTTCCACCCATAATGATCCGAGCAACAGTCCTCTGATTGCAGCCAGTCAGATGCGTTTTTCACCGGACAAGGATGCAAGGCATCTGTTCTGCTCTAATGCCGGTATTGATACGGTAACGATTTTTGACCGTGATCTGGAGACCGGTCTTCTGACCATGAGGGGCTCTTTGCCAAGCAACGGTCAGTATCCGAAGGACTTCGCTATTTTCCCGGATGAGAAGCATATTGCAGTGGCAAATAACGAATCCGGTACGGTATCCTTCTTCAATGTGGATTATGAGCAGGGACTGTTAAGCATGTGTGCACGCGATCTTCCTGTGGATGAGCCAAACTGCATCTGCATGGTTAAGCTCCCGGCTGCAAAAAAATAACAGTAAAAACGCAGGAATGGTCATGCATTCTGTGACCGGCTGCATTAGAAGGTGTGAGTGAGAAAAGCGATGCGTTTGCATCGCTTTTTCTGAAAGGATTCGTTATAATAAGCAAAAACCATAACGCATGGTACGGGATGGAAAGAGAGCAGAAAGGAAGAAACATTGGCTGGAAATACATTTGGAAAACTCTTTAGAATTACAACCTTTGGAGAATCACATGGACCGGCGCTCGGTGTCGTGATTGACGGATGTCCGGCGGGGCTGGCGCTTTCCGAAAAGGATATTCAACCGTACATGGACCGGCGGAAACCGGGCCAGAATCAGAAAACCACACAACGTAAAGAAGACGATCGTGTTGAGATTCTTTCAGGGGTTTTTGAGGGAAAAACGACCGGAACACCGATTGCCATGATCGTGCGGAATAAGGATCATCATTCACAGGATTACTCTGAAATCGCGCATGTATTCCGTCCGGGACATGCGGACTATGGCTTCTATGAAAAATACGGTTTTCGTGATTACCGGGGCGGAGGACGTTCGTCCGGACGCGAAACACTGGCGCGGGTTGCCGGCGGTGCTGTGGCAGCGAAAGTCCTTTCTGAACTGGGAATAACGGTCGATGCCGAGGTTACCGAACTTTGCGGAATTGATGTGACAACACCGGAGGGGCAGGCATTGGCGGACGACCGGATCTTGGCGCTCCGAAATGAACAGGATAGTGCCGGCGGTGTGGTTACCTGTTTTGTGAATAATATGCCGACCGGTATTGGAGAACCGGTTTTTGATAAGCTGGATGCCCGTCTTGCCCAGGCGGTCATGTCCATTGGTGCCGTAAAAGCTGTGGAATTTGGCGAAGGCACAAGGGCGGCCCGTCTCCGGGGATCGGAAAATAATGACGGCTTTGAAGCAGTGGTGCTGGAACCGGAGGAATTTGATGAAGACGAAGAAGAGAATGAAGCCGGTGATTTTCATTCCCATGAATTTCATGAGAATGATGACGAGGACGAATTGCAGGAAGAAGTTTTCCAGCTGACCAGCAATCATGCCGGCGGTATTCTGGGCGGTATGTCTGACGGCGCCGAAATCGTCATGCGCGCCTATTTTAAACCGACGCCGAGCATTGCCCGCCCACAGCAGACGGCCAATGAAAACGGCGACAATGTAACAATTACCATCGCAGGACGTCATGATCCGACCGTGGTCGAGCGAGCTTGTGTTGTGGTGGAATGTATGACCGCCATAACGATACTCGATGCGCTTCTCGAAAATATGGGCGTTCAGATGGATAATTTAAAAGCAATTTATCCAATTGACTAATGTTATGACAAAACGAAGGAGGCATTTATTATGGATCATCAGATGTCAAAGGATTACGATGCTGTGAAGGAGCTTGGTCTTTGTGTTCTTCATGTTGGAATTAATGCAGATGGCGATGAGGACGCAATGCGTATCGCGCAGGAGTTTCAGGACCTTATGGGTTTTCTTCCGCGTGTAGGAAATTCCAGCATTTTTTCTTCCGATCTTATTGAAATCATGAAAAAGGACGGACCGGGAGAGAAGGGGCACATTGCCATTGGAACGCATGATGTAAAGGCAGCAGCGGAGTTCTTTGAAAAGCGCGGTATGGGTCTCAAGAAAGAAACAGAGAAGTATACGGAAGACGGCAGACTGATGTTCGTATATCTTGATAAGCAGATTGCAGGTTTCGCAATCCATCTCAAGTTATATTAAGGATATTTTTGGAACGCACATTATATTCATGTATTGTCAACCCCATAGCGGGCTGTTACAATATACAAGCTAAGAAGATGCTTCCGGCAAGGCACAATGGATGATGCGCAGATGCCGGAACAATTTAACCAAAAAAGAAAGGCTATAGTATGGCAGACAAGAAACTTGTCGAGCAGATCACTCCTATGGAGGAGGATTTTGCTCAGTGGTACACAGACGTTGTAAAGAAGGCAGAACTTTGTGATTACAGTTCCGTAAAGGGCTTTATGGTTATTCGACCGGCCGGTTATGCACTGTGGGAGAACTATATGAAGGTTCTCGATCAGAAGTTCAAGGAGACAGGCGTGCAGAATGTGGCAATGCCTATGCTCATTCCCGAGTCTCTTCTTCAGAAGGAGAAGGATCATGTCGAGGGTTTTGCACCGGAAGTTGCATGGGTAACGGAAGGTGGTGCCAAGAAGCTGGAGGAGCGTATGTGCGTACGCCCTACTTCCGAAACACTGTTCTGTGATTATTTCTCAAAGGTCGTAAAGTCCTATCGTGATCTTCCGCAGGTACTGAACCAGTGGGTATCCGTAGTACGTTGGGAGAAGACAACCCGTCCGTTCCTTAGAACCCGTGAGTTCTTATGGCAGGAGGGTCATACCGTACATGCTACACTGGAGGAGGCTGAGGAGAGAACCAAGCAGATGTTAAACATCTATGCGGATTTCACCGAGGAATATCTTGCGATTCCGGTTGTACGCGGACAGAAGACCGATAAGGAGAAGTTTGCCGGTGCTGTAGCTACCTATACAATCGAGGCGTTAATGCATGACGGACAGGCTCTTCAGTGCGGAACCTCTCATAACTTCGGCAGTGATTTTGCCAAGGCATTTGATGTACAGTTCCTGGATAAGGATAATAAGTTAAAGCCGGTTTATGAGACTTCTTGGGGCTATACAACCCGTATGATCGGTGCGCTTATCATGGTACACGGCGATGATTCCGGTCTTAAGCTTCCTCCTAAGATTGCTCCGGTTCAGATCAACATTGTTCCGATTCAGCAGAAGAAGGAAGGCGTTCTGGATAAGGCATATGAGCTCAAGTCCAAGCTGATCGAGTCCGGTTTCCGTGTAAAGGTAGACGATTCAGACAAGTCTCCGGGCTTTAAGTTCGCAGATTCCGAAGTCCGCGGTATTCCTCTTCGTATCGAAGTCGGCCCAAAGGATATCGAGCAGGGACATGCTGTACTTGTTCGACGTGATACACGCGAAAAGATTCAGGTTTCATTTGAGAACCTTGAGACAGAGACAGCCAAGGTACTGGAAAGCATCCAGAATGATATGTTCCAGGCTGCAAAGAAGTTCCTTGAGGAACATACAAGTTCAGCAACCAATATGGATGAGCTCGTAGAGATCGTAAACACCAAGCGCGGCTTCGTAAAGGCAATGTGGTGCGGATGCCGTGAGTGTGAGGACAAGCTTAAGGAAATGTCCGGAATCACATCTAGATGTATTCCGTTTAATCAGGAGCAGATTTCCGATACCTGTGTTGTTTGCGGAAAGCCTGCAACCAAGATGGTATATTGGGGACGTGCATATTAAGCAAAAACGATATTGTAATAAAAAAACAGTGCCAGATGGCACTGTTTTTTTGTGAATGGATTTACGTTGTCTTTTCGGTTCAATTTTCCATTTGTAAATCCGAAAGAAACATCATCAATGTTTCTTTATTGTTATAACTTGGGTTTTTTAAAACTTCATCCAGCATGGTATGCAAAATCTGGCCGATTTTCGGTCCTTTCGGAATTCCGGCTTCCATCAGATCCTTTCCGCTTACCGCCAGATCCTTTAGAGAAATGCATTCGTTTGAAGCTTTGACTTCGGCAACAGAAGACTGGATTTCGCATAAAGTGTGCAGGAAATCCTGAGATGTAATTCCATCTGACGCATCTGTGATTGCAATCCGGGAAGCAAGGAAGTTTTCATAGATGGTATAACCAACCCGGCTGAGAATCTTGCGAAGCTCATAGCCATTGGCCGGAAGTGGCTCATGGAAGAGACGGGCAATGATTTCGGCCGTATCAATGGTATCATTGTCCATTTTAAGTTCCCGGAGAATTTTTCGACTGAGCTCCGGCGTTTCCCGTAAAAGGGCACCCCATCGCACCGCCTTCTCCTTCGGCAGCGTATCCGGCAACAGTATATCCAGCGGAACTTTCGAAAAATCCTCAGTAATATAAGGTGACAGGCCAGAATCGCCTACCAGAGAAATTGTCATAGGGTGATCGGAAAGCAGAAGCTTTGTAAGTTCTACGGCAATGCGTTCTTTGGAAACGTGCTGCAGATTGGATGCCAGAAGATGTACGGCATCATAGGTAGCAGGATCGATGGAAAAATCAAGCTGTGCACTGAAACGGAGTGCTCGAAGCATTCGAAGAGCGTCCTCCGTAAAGCGCTGTACCGGATCACCAACGGCACGAATGAAATGCTGACGCAGGTCGGAAAGGCCGCCAAAGTCATCGACTACGCCGGTACGGTCATTTACAGCCATTGCATTGATTGTAAAATCACGACGAGCCAGATCCTCATGAAGAGATGGCGTAAACGTTACTTCACTCGGGTGCCGTCCATCCAGATACTCGCCATCAATGCGGTATGTTGTGACTTCATAGCCTACAAAACCACTTCCGGTTTTTGTATTTTCCTGAGAAGGAGCGCTTGCAGAATCTCTGATGACATTCTGTGGGGTGTGATTCGGTTTCTTTGGAAGAAGTACTGTCACAGTACCATGCTGAATGCCGGTATCAATCGTACGGCGAAAGACTGCTTTGACCTGTTCAGGCAGTGCGCTGGTGGTAATGTCCCAGTCTTCCGGTGTACGGTCAAGAAGAGAGTCCCGTACACAACCGCCTACAGCGTACGCTTCGTATCCGGCTTTTTCGAGTTTCGTTATAATTGTATTAACATTTTCCGGTAATTTAATCGTTTTCATATTTTACAGTATGAGTGAGTGTCAAAAGTTCTATATTGGGCGTTTTCGCGATTCCCCCATTCGGCACGAAGAGACCGCTTGAAGCGTCCCTACGTGTTCCATATGAGGCGTGTCATAAAGTCTATCCCCACTTATGTGCAAGCACATGTGTGAGATAGACTTTATGACACTTATATATCATATTATAGCAAGAAAGCGAAATGCCTGCCAGCAAGAATCGGAGGCTTTTCGACGGTTTGCAAGAGTCTATGCATGTCGAAGCTTGAAACAGTTTACATAAATTGATATGATATGAATAGTTTTTTTAATGAAAATTCACAAGAATCAATGCATGGAAAGGGGTTCTATATGTATCAGGATGAATATGAGCGCTGGCTTCAGGCTTCGCTCGAGGATGTTGATTTAAAGACGGAACTTCAAAGTATAAAAGGAGATGAAGAAGCCATTAAAGACCGATTTGCAGTAGCGCTCAAATTCGGTACTGCCGGTCTCCGCGGTACACTTGGAGCAGGAACAAACCGCATGAATATCTGGGTTGTACGTCAGGCAACACAGGGCGTTGCAGACTGGGTAAAGACACAAGGCGGAACACAGACAGTCGCAATCAGTTACGATTCTCGCCTGAAAGGCTGGAATTTTGCGAGAGAAGCTGCCGGGGTTCTTGCTGCCAATGGAATCCATGTTCGAATTTATGACGAGCTGATGCCGGTTCCGGCATTATCTTTTGCAACACGGTATTATCATTGCAATGCGGGTATTATGGTGACCGCATCACACAATCCGGCCCAATATAACGGATATAAGGCATATGGTCCGGACGGATGTCAGATGACAGATGATGCCGCTGCCGTTGTATATGAAAGCATTCAGAAAACCGATGTTCTGACCGGTGCAAAATATATGAGCTTCGCCGAAGGCGTTGAGCAGGGCTTGATTCGCTTTGTCGGAGAAGACTGCAAAAAAGGACTTTATGAGGCCATTGAGTCCCGTCAGATTCGTCCGGGTGTGGCTGCCAAGTCCGGTTTAAAGCTGGTATACTCACCGCTCAACGGAACGGGCCTTGTTCCGGTAACGCATGTGCTCAATGACATTGGTATCACAGACATTACCATTGTCCCGGAGCAGGAATATCCAAACGGCTATTTCACCACCTGTTCTTATCCGAATCCGGAAATTTTTGAAGCATTGGAAAAGGGTCTTGCGCTGGCAAAGGAAACCGGAGCAGATCTTATGCTTGCGACCGATCCGGATGCGGATCGTGTAGGAATTGCCATGAAGTGTCCGGATGGTTCTTACGAACTTGTTTCCGGCAATGAAATGGGCGTTCTGCTGCTGGACTATATCTGCCAGGGCCGTATTGCACAGGGCACAATGCCAAAGAATCCGGTAGCGGTAAAGTCCATTGTATCAACACCGCTGGCCAATGCAGTGGCCGCACATTACGGGGTAGAACTCCGGGAAACACTTACCGGATTTAAGTGGATTGGTGATCAGATCGCACAGCTTGAAGCAAAGGGCGAAGAAGAGCGGTTTATTTTTGGATTTGAAGAGAGTTATGGTTATCTTTCCGGCTCTTATGTCAGAGATAAGGATGCGGTTGTAGGTTCTATGCTTATCTGTGAGATGGCTGCATATTACCGCTCCATTGGTTCTTCCATCAAAGAGCGTTTAGAGGAAATTTATAAAGAATATGGCCGTTATCTGAATAAGGTCGACAGCTTTGAGTTCCCGGGTCTCAGTGGCATGGATAAGATGGCCGGCATTATGGAGACACTTCGTAAGAATCCGCCGGCAGAATTTGCGGGAAAGAAAGTTGTTAAGGTTATGGACTATGAGAAGCCGGAAGAGACCGGACTTCCGAAGGCCAATGTTCTGATCTATACACTGGATTCTAAGGAAACCGTTGTAGTTCGTCCATCCGGTACCGAGCCAAAAATCAAAACATATTTTACAACCTTAGGAAAAGACCTTGCGGAGGCACAGGCAGAAAAGGATAAGCTTGCCGAAGCATTAAAACCGCTGTTTGTGTAAAACGAATATAAAAAGAATAGTAAAAAGAAACCCCGTGGCCATCGCCACGGGGTTTTTGTGAAGAATAGGAAATATCACTATCCGATTAGATTGTATAATGGAATATATTACTTTCTTCTGCCCATCAGTGAAAGAATACGGATGAAAATATTGATGACATCCATGTAGAGCTCCATAGCAGTGATTACGGCATAGCTTGCCAGCTTTGGATACTGCTGTCCCTTAGACCAATCATATCCTACATAGAGGGCAAAGATGAATAAACCGACGAGACTGAAAATATCGCTGCTGAAGCCGATCAGCATGGCGATGAGCTCGGTGACAATGAGACCAAGAAGAGAGAAGAACAAGGCGCGTCCCAGTCCCTGGAAAGCATTTGGAAATGCGACGGCACAGGCAGTCATTACGACAACCAGAATGCTGGTGAAGATGGCTGCATAGATAACCAGCGGCAATGCAAAGAATGGTACAAAAGATGCGGTCAATGAACCGAATCCCAAAACCACAATGGTATAACCGAGAAGGGACATGCCATAGCTTTCTGTGTGAGCCAGCTTGGAACCTCCGATGCTGACAAGCAGGAAGAGGATACTGAAAATATATGGATGTGAAATGTAAGTATTCGCAAAGATCCGACCCATAAAGGAACAGATTACAGCCGTGAGAATCAGACCGTATAAAAGATGCGCACCAATCAAAAGATTGTATTTCCGGGTGCTCATCCATGTAGAATCCCCCACAAAGCTGCGCACGCCCTCATGAACGGCATCGGTGTGAAGTACGGTATCGCTGTTCTGCTGATTCATGTTGTCATTGTCAGGATACTCCTTGTTTAAAGGATCATGATTGTTGAATTCGTCCATAGTTATTCTACTCCTTTTGAAATAATACTATCGTTCTTATCATAGCATAAATTGAAAAAATGGAAGTACATTTAAGAATTATGTATGGAATCTGTATTATTTTGATAAGTCTATTTATACCGGAAGGAGATGGATAAATTGTGTTTAAAGTATAAAAATATGATAAACTGTTAAATCGAAACAAGATTTAATGTGACCGGAGGGAAAACATGTGGATTTATATTGATAATCCCTGGATGATTGGAGACTATACCATCCTTCAGTGGCTCATTTATTTCATGATGTATTGCATAGGCGGCTGGATTTTCGAATCCGTTTACTGCTCTTTAAAGGAAGGAAAGCTTCTGAACAGAGGGTTCTGTCATGGCCCATGGCTTCCGATTTACGGAACCGGTGCGACGCTTTGCGTTATGATCGGCTGGCCTTTCCGGGACAACACTTTGATTATTTTTCTTATCGGGTTTCTGGGGGGTTCCGCTCTTGAACTTATAACAGGAGTCGTACTCTATCGGATTTTTCATATGAAGTGGTGGGATTATTCTAAAAATCCTTTGAATTTCCATGGCTATATCAGCTTTTTTTCATCGCTGGCATGGGGATTTCTTGCCCTTTTTATTATTCGCGTAGTGCATCCGCATGTAGCCCATATTTCCCGGGACTGGACCTATACCTATTTTATTGTGGCCAATACCTGTCTCTATACACTGTTTGCCGAAGATGCGGTGTTCTCTGTTATTGCGGCATTGGATTTACGTGATCGTCTGGAGCGACTTGCGGAAAACAGTGAAGAAATCGAACGCCTGAAAGCCAATATAGCCGAGATTTATGTAAAGCTTGGGGAGGTTCATGCCTCCGTCAATGAAACCGTTCAGGATATCCGTCAGGTTCGTGAAGAAGAAGGGAATCTTGCAGCGGCGAAGGCGCTTACGGAAGAGACAGCCGATGCGCTTTCCTCCGCAGCGGCAATGGGTGCCAATACAATGAAATCCGTAGCTTCTTCCGGTGCCAGTGCAGCCAAATCGGTGGCGGCTACCGGCGTCAATGTAGCCAAATCCGCTGCCATGACCGGTGTCAACGTAGCTAAATCCATGGCAGCTACCAGTGCCAATGTGGCTAAAAATCTCCTTCCGGAGGAACGCCGAAAGCTGCAGTTCCACAAGCGTCGTCTGGAGGAACGCCTGCTGCTTTTACAGGATGGTGGCGGTGGAGAAGGCGAGCAGTACCGTGGCCGCATGGACTGGTGGTCCCGCACCATGCTTCGTAATATGGTTCCGCGCAATGAATTGAATCACGAATTTAAAAAGCTTAGAGAAGCTGCGATTCGCGAGAAAAACCGCAAAAGCAATGGGAAAATGAAAAAATAGAAGAAAAGGTAATAGACATAAAGAGACCCCGAAACTGTTTCGTTCCGAGGTCTCTTTTGTGTTGCGTATTGAAAGGCTGTTCAATAATATGTCAAAGACTTTTACAAGGGGGATAAAAGTCTCTATGAATTTAGTGGACCTCCGCTGGATGCGGAGGGTATAGATATAAAAAATAATCGGAAAGGATTATTTTTTTTTGAAGGGGGTCTCCGGAGCTTGGGGTACTCCGGAGTATGAGTATGAAAAGCTTTTTCGTTTGTTACATCTCTGTAACTGTCATTAACTATAAAGGGTAACTGTGACCGAAATATGTCCCATGACTTAAAGAAAACTAAAATTTCTAAACAAAGAATAAAGTGAAATGAAAGAAACTATAACGGAAATCTGTACGGATGGAATTGGAGAACATTACGGATCATCTTCTACAGAACGAGAAAGTACGATTGGAAAGGGAAAGCGGGAATGAAAAACCTTGATATTTTAATGACAAAAGCAGGGATCGGTACTTTACACTGTGCAAAGTTTCTGCTACTGTATTTATGTCAACCGCTTAACATATTTGCAGCGATTTTTACATTTACAGCATGAAACAGAGGACAGATCCTATGAAAACATATGAAGAACGTTTAAATTCCCTTCTCCCGTGGAAAGAGCATGAAGTACCGGCCGATATTCCGCATGGCGATATGCCGGGAGACAAGATTGAAATCGGTGAGACACATATCGCAAAAGCGAATACGATTTTTCCGGAACTTGTAAAGGGCCTTCTTCCTGTGATCGTGAAAAACGATAAAGAGAGAGCAGTAGTATCCGTATGCGGCGGTTCCGGCGTGGGAAAATCAGAAATTGCTTCGGTACTGGCATACTTTTTGAATCAGGCCGGCATTGGTGCCTATATCCTTTCCGGTGACAATTATCCGCATCGTATTCCTAAATATAATGATGCAGAACGTCTTCACATTTTCCGTGAAAGCGGCATTCGGGGGCTTGTGACCGCCGGTGAAATGACAAAAGAACATTTTGAACTTCTTCACAGCTGGCAGGAAGAAG
>ONLM01000199.1 GCA_900318695.1 uncultured Eubacteriales bacterium
ATCTCGCGCATCGCGCTCGATTTCCTTCGCCGTCCAATGTCCGCCTGTGCAAGCACGGCGTCCGCTTGACGGCTTCATAGCAAAAAATGGGTCACGTCCCGTTAGGGACATGACCCACAAATGCGATCGGCTATATTCTATGAATTCTGTCACAACTCTTAGATGATCAAAGCGTTTCCTGACGTCTGCTTTCCTTATTTCTTTAACTGGAAACGTCCTACCAGATCTCTCATATTGTTTGCCTGGCCGGAAAGCTCTTCGGATGCTGCCGCAGACTCCTCTGCTGTAGCCGAATTCGTCTGAACAACCGAACTGATCTGATCGATACCAATGGTAATCTGTGTGATACCCTTGGACTGTTCTTCGGATGCTGCGGAAATTTCCTGAATGATACCCTGAATCTGCTCGGAACTCTCGGATACCTGATTCATGGCTGCCGCAGTTTCCTCTGTAATCTTGCCACCACGCTGTACCGCTTCAATGGTCTGCTCGATGAGCACGGCGGTGTTACGTGCTGCTTCCTGTGACTTCTTAGCCAGGTTACCTACTTCGTCTGCAACAACGGCGAAGCCCTTTCCTGCCTGACCGGCACGGGCAGCCTCGATCGCAGCGTTAAGAGAAAGGATGTTGGTCTGGAATGCAATATCATCGATGGTCTTAATGATCTTGCTGATGGCATCCGAACGCTCGATGATCTCATTCATCGCACTGGACATCTCTTCCATCTTCTGGTTCGAAAGCTCAATGGAGGCTACCGAATCCTTACTGATTTCATTTGCTCTCTGACCCTTCTCTGCAGTTTCACGAACCTTATCGGAAATTTCGTTCATGGTTGCGGAAAGCTCTTCTACCGAAGATGCCTGCTCGGTAGAGCCCTGTGCCAATGCCTGTGCACCGGCTGCAACCTGCTCGGAACTTGTATTAACCTGCATTGCAGAATCATAAATGTTCTGCAGTGTATCATTCAGCTTATCGGTAATCGTATCGACAGAAACCTTAAGCGGTACATAGTCACCGATATAAAGTCCATCCTTCGAATGGTTGATGCGGAAATTGCCATCCGCAAGAGAATTCAGCTTGTCGTTCAAATCGCCCATGATGCTGCGGATTCGCTCGACCATCTTCTTCATGCTGTCCGCCATCATGCCGATTTCATCCTGACGGTCATACTGAATTGCAACATTGAGAGAACCATTGGCCATGGTCTCTGCAACCTTTGCCATCTCCTGTAACGGAAGAAGGGCTTTGCTGATCAGAACCATGACAAGTGCAACGAGAACAACGAACGAGATGATTTCTAACGCTACGATGATCATCGCGATCTGGTTTCTAGCCTGATTCATCTCTGACTCAGCAAGAGAAGTCTCGATCCACCATATGTTTTGACCCATCTGCATAGGAACAAAGGCACAATACCGGCCATTAATCGTCATATCAAATTCTTTGCCGGCTTCCTGAATCTTCTTGACCTTATTGCCCATTTCCTCGCCGATCAAATCATTTACATTCTTTCCAATCTCGGATGTTTCTTTCGAATATACAACCGATCCGTCTCTGGTGTAAATGTTGACAGACATTGTCTTGTACGCCTTGTTCTCTGCCAAATAGAAATCAAATACCGTGGTCGGAAGATCGATTTCTACAATTCCCATAAACTTTCCATCATGCATGATCGGGAAGTGACCGGAAATTTCCTGTGCGCCGGTGATGCGGTTCTCCTTCGGCTTTGACCAGCGGGCCTGTCCGCTTTCCTTGACAAATCCATAATAAGAATAGTCAAGATAATCGGTAACCGGATGCACGGTAAGTTTATCGGCATCATCTTCAACGACATAGAAACCATATGGCTGTCCCGCGGTACTGAGGACACCCGGCTCCAGAAATACCGCAATCGACGGAATATTCGTATATGTCTTTGCGGCAGTCCACAATGTGTTCATCAGGAAATGCTCTTCTTCTATGTAACCGGCCGGCATTTCCTGACCAGTCACATGGCTGACACCGGTAACGGTATTATCAACCATGCCCTGCGCCATCATCGAATACATATTATCCACACTGCCGGCTGCAACATTGGAGATGGCCGTAGAAATTTTAATAATCTGTGTGATGGCATTTGTGTTCTTTTCAGAAACATCCGTAATATCACGCTTTGTGATCTTGCCTACGGAAGAGCTGACCAGATAGGAGACACAAATCAGTAAGATTAAAAATACGCAAAAAATTCCGACGCCAAGTGTCAAAGACAATCGCGCCCTGACCGTCATATCCCGCTTTCCGTTTCCTGCGGATGATTTTTTCATGGAAGTTTTTTTCATAGATTTTCCCTCGCATTATACTTGTACATAAAGATTTTTTATGTTGGTATTACACCACATCATACTCTTATTATCGGAGTCAGGATTTAAAATATAAGGCGCATTTTAACAAATTCTCGTGGATTTACGCCATTTCCAACGGATACGATGGTAAGGCGCACCTATTGAAAAAATCATTTTTAAACCTATGATTTAAAACTTCAGCTCCGATTTTTTCAGCTCCCGGCAGAAAATTTAACCCTTCCCTTAAATGCTTAAATTTTTTGCAATTTTGAAATTTTTTTCCATAATCATCTCTTTTCTCTGCTCTTCTGACTTGGATTTTTTCACAGAAAGCATTATAAAGATTATTTTTTTCTATAATAATTGTCCGTTTAAGAATTCTTCCTTTTTCTTTTCTTGGGTACAAAAAAGAACAGGCAGCAGACTCCCGAAGTAAAATGGAGTCAAACTGCCTGTTTTAAATATATGGTTTAAATTTTAAGTCTTCCCTTTTTCAGTTTTTTTCCTTTGCCGTCCACCTCGGAACGGAGCCGAAATTTTTGAAATTTTTTTAAAAATTTCTCTGAATTTGGGAGTACGGTTCTTTTTTTACAATGTCTCACCGGTAAGCATATTATAGGCTTCCTTATAGAGCGCAATGGTTTTTTCCACAACATCCTCCGGAAGAGTCGCATTGTTGTCCGGATTTGCCTTTAACCAGTTACGAACATACTGCTTATCAAAGGATGCCTGGCCCTCGCCGACCTTATACTGATCAAGTCTCCAGAAACGGGAGCTGTCCGGTGTAAGCACCTCATCCGCCAAAATAACATTGCCTTCCTCATCCAAACCAAACTCAAACTTGGTATCCGCAATGATAATTCCCCGACTCAATGCATAATCGGCACACTTTTTGTAAACGGAAATGGTTGCATCCTTGATCTTTGTTGCGATTTCTTCGCCACGACCCGGAAAGGCCTTTTCAAGAACGGTAATCGACTGTTCAAAGTTGATATTCTCGTCATGATCACCGAGCTCAGCTTTCGTAGAAGGAGTATACAGCGGCTCCGGGAGCTTCTCACATTCCTTAAGTCCCTCCGGCAGCTTCATGCCGCAAATGGTGCCGTCTTTTTTATAGTTTTCCCAACCGGAACCTGTGATGTAGCCACGCACAATGCATTCGATCGGAATCATTGTGAGCTTCTTACAAAGTGTAGAACGTCCGGCAAATTTTTCATTCTGGAAAAATTCCGGCATATCCTTTACATCAACAGAAATAAGGTCATTTGGAATCACGTCCTTGGTAAGATCGAACCAGAACTTTGACATCTGTGTGAGAACTTTACCTTTATCGGTGATCATGTTGTGAAGAATCACATCAAATGCAGAAATACGATCCGTGGCAACCATAATAAGCTTGTCCCCAAGATCATAAATTTCGCGTACCTTACCTTCCTTAACTGGCATAAATTCAGTCATTTCTTACTCCTCCGTCTGGAATAAACAATATGAAATTTTAAACAATATACATTTCTGTATACTTCCTTCCTGCCTAGTATATCTGATATTCCCCGGGAAACAACAAAAAAGTTTTTATACCTCAAAAAAACTCCCTTAAAAACGTACGTAAAATCAAACAATTTCAGCATTCTTTTTCCTTGCACTTTAAACTGTTGAGGTCTATATTCACAACGTTATCATTATCTTCGATTCAGCCTTTCGATATCGCTGGATCCTTCTTTTTTATACTTGAAAGGCATTTTATGAAATACGTAAAAGAAATCATGTGGATCATCGCCTTTACTTTTTTAGGTGAATTTCTGTCCGCAGTTCTGCCGCTTCCGGTTCCGGCCGGTGTCTACGGTCTGATTCTTCTTTTCCTTGCACTTCTCATCGGACTTGTAAAGCTTCCGGATGTAGAAGGTGCTGGAAACTTTTTACTGGATACGATGACGATGATGTTTCTTCCTGCCGCTGTCGGCATCATGACGGTCATTCATACGCTGCTGCCGGTTTTGGTTCCTTATGTTGTGATTATTCTGGTTTCGACCATTCTCGTCATGTCCGTAACCGGTGTTGTCGCAGAACTCGTACTGAAGCTCGGCAAGAAGGAAGCGGTTATCATTCCGACACCGGAGGCTTTAAATGAGGTTTCTCTCGATCCGCACGATACCTTCGGCATTGGCCGCCGCGCTCTGAGCCCTCACGGAGAAATTGATGGTGCCAATGGCTACCGTGAAATTATCGAGTCAAAGGCCAATGACGAACTTCACTCCGGTCCGGACTACCGTGAAGTACCGGATACCGCTACGATGCCGGATCACATCGCAATGGACGAAAGCAAGAAGGAGGAACTGAAATGAAAAGTGCTGTCATGGATTCCGGATACTTCGGACTGATCCTTAGTATCTTTCTTTATTTACTGGCTGTATCTATTAAGAAGAAATTCCGTTTTTCCATTCTGAATCCGCTTTTGACTTCTACTCTGATGATCATCGCCATTCTCTGTATTTTCCGGATTCCCTACGATTCCTATAAATCCAGTGCGGATCTTTTATCCTATCTTTTAACGCCGGCTACGGTCTGCCTTGCCATTCCTATGTATAAGCAGATCCGGCTTTTAAAGGAAAATCTGCCGGCAGTGTTCTGTGCCATTACTTCCGGCACACTCTGCTCTGTCTTAAGCATCCTTATTATGGGTAAGCTTTTCGGACTTCAGGCAAACCACATTGCCACTCTGCTTCCGAAATCCATTACCACCGCCATTGGAATGGGTGTTTCCGAGAAAGCCGGCGGCATCGTTACCTTAACGGTAGCGGCCATTGTCATTACCGGTATTCTGGGAAATATGATCGCAGAAATGGTCTTTAAAATTTTTCACATCTCTCATCCGATTGCCCGTGGTCTTGCCTTG
>ONLM01000092.1 GCA_900318695.1 uncultured Eubacteriales bacterium
CAGGCAGAAAGTGCCGCAGAAGCTATCGCTGCCATGGTCATGACACTGAGTAATCGAGTAACGTTCTTTTTCATATTGAGTCCTCCCTCATATTTTGAGATCGTATTGCAAAACATTCTTCCTGCAACAGAGAATGTTTTTTGATGAAGTTACGTGTTACTTTTTTATGTTATTCTTTATTTTTTGAAGTCTTGAATTTTAAAGTTTTAAACGGATAATCCAGCTTTTGGAATATCAATATTGAAGAAATTAAGCTTGCCTTAAATCTTTCACAGAGTGTCCAAGCAGAAGTTTTCCACTCACCTTGATCTGTTCCGGCACGCAGTTTTCTTTATCTTCGATTTCTTCCACCAGTTTTCTTGCAGAACGCCGTCCTATGGAATCCGCATCCTGATAATAGGTGGTAAGCTGCGGACGAATGACCTGACTGGTTCGAATGCCGTCGTATCCGGTAATACTGATATCCTCCGGAATGCTGAGTTTCATCTTTTCCAGTTCTGCCATTCCGCCAAGCGCTGCAAAATCATCGGGATACATGATAACCGTCGGTGGCTCCGGAAGCTCCATGAATCTTCTGGTGGCTTCGGCACTGCCGGCTGCATCATGGTACGCACCGGCCAGCTCGTATTGCGGATCCAGCGTAACATTAAACTCACGGAGTGCCCGCCGAAATCCATTCAGCCGCTTCTGCGTAACCAGTGTCGGCTCACCGTAAATCAGGCCGATCCGCCGATGACCCAGCTCCAGAAGATGTCTGGTCAGTTCATACATCCCTTCGATATTATCCGAAAGGACCGAGCTGATATTCTCGTGAGGATAATCGATGGTCACGGTCGGAATCTCACTATTCAAAAGATCCTGTACCTGCTGTGCTTCAAATGCCACACTTGCGATCAGTACACCGTCACAGTTCCGATACCGCGCATGCTCCAGAAAATTTGATTTTCTTCCGGCAATCGTATCGGAAATGAAGGTCATGTCATAGCCAAGTTTCTCCAGTTCTTCTTTCGCGCTGTTTAAAATAGCGGAAAAATATTCGTGTGTCAGGCCACAGGCCATATCATCCACAAACAAAACACCTATATTATGTGAGCGATTCGTTTTCAACTGTCTCGCTGCAACATTAGGAAGATAGTGAAGCTCTCTCGCCTTCTCCCGTATTTTCTCGGCCGTCTCACGGTTTACATCGCTGTAGCCGTTCAATGCTTTGCTGACAGTGGATGGGGAAACGTGCAGCATTTGGGATAAATCCTTGATGGTAACCATGTTGTCCGCCCTCCTTTGCATCCGATCCCCGGATTTTGTACTTTTCAAAAGCAATTCGAAATTTCAAAGTTTTTGTTTCCGAATTCGTTTTCGTGATTTCATTTTAATTCGCCCGGACGCCCCCCGTCAATTCAATTATTTCACAGTTACGACATCCTATTTTTGTGCATTATTTACATTTTTAGTTTTCAGTGCGTTAATATATTTACAATTTTTCCTCGCATTCGTATAATGAACCGTAACGAAAACGTATTCGAACAATCAATTCTGCCAATGCATTTTGTGTTTGAAAACGATTTAGATGGAAAAATGGCGGTATTTCGCCATGGATTCTGTTATCAGTAGACAATTTGTTCAGCTATTTCATTAACGATTTCAGGAGGAAAGAAATGAAATTCGGTCACTTTGATGATGCGAGAAGAGAATATGTGATCACGACGCCTAAGACACCGCTTCCGTGGATCAATTATCTTGGCTCGAAGGATTTTTTCAGCCTTGTTTCGAACACCGCCGGCGGCTACTCATTCTATAAAGATGCAAAGCTTCTCCGGATCACCCGCTACCGCTACAACAACTGCCCACTGGATGACGGCGGACGGTATTATTACATCAAAGACGGCGATACCATCTGGAATCCGGGCTGGCGTCCTGTCAAAACGCCATTGGATCACTATAGCTGCCGTCACGGTCTCGGATACAGTGTGATCGAAGGAGAAAAGAACGGTCTCCAGGCCTCCCTCACAATGTTTGTTCCGGTCAAGGATGCCTGCGAAGTCAACCGTCTTGTTTTAAAGAATACATCGGCAGCTGCCAAGGATCTCGATGTGTTCAGTATGCTGGAGTTCTGTCTCTGGAATGCACAGGATGATCAGACAAACTTCCAGCGAAACTTCTCTACCGGTGAGGTCGAAGTCATTGGCTCCACAATCTATCATAAGACCGAATATCGCGAGCGCCGCAATCATTATGCGGTGTATTCCGTCAATGCACCAATCGAAGGCTTCGATACCAGTCGTGAAGCATTCTTAGGTGCCTACAACGGTTTCGATACGCCGGATGCGGTACGGGAAGGAAAGAGTCGGAATTCCGTTGCCCACGGCTGGCAGCTGATCGGTTCCCATCATCTGAAACTGCATTTGGAACCAAATGAAGAAAGATCCTATGTTTTCGTCCTTGGCTTCTGTGAAAATCCGGTGGACAATAAATGGGAGGCACCGAATATCATTAACAAAGCCCCGGCCAATGCACTGCTGGCAAAATACCAGACCGATGCACAGGTCGATGCGGCTTTTGAGGAATTGAAGCTTTACTGGGAAAAACTGCTCAGTACCTATACGCTCCACAGCGCTGATGAAAAGCTGAACCGCGTTGTGAATATCTGGAATCAGTACCAGTGCATGGTCACGTTTAACATGTCCCGCTCGGCATCGTATTTTGAAAGCGGCATGGGACGCGGCATGGGTTTCCGTGACAGCTGTCAGGATCTTCTCGGCTTTGTACATCTTATCCCGGAGCGGGCCCGCGAGCGTATTCTTGACATTGCCAACACACAGCTTCCGGATGGTTCCACCTACCATCAGTACCAGCCTCTGACCAAAAAGGGCAATGCCGATATTGGCGGCGGTTTCAACGATGATCCGCTGTGGCTTATTGCCGGCACCCATGCCTACATTGCCGAAACCGGCGATTTCTCCATTCTTGACGAAGCCTGTGCCTGGGATTCCGACTTCAGCGACGCCAAGCCGCTGATGGAGCATCTCCGCCGCAGTTTCCGCTACACAGTAACCCATAAGGGTCCTCATAATCTGCCGCTCATCGGCCGCGCCGACTGGAATGACTGTCTGAACCTGAACTGTTTCTCTGAAACACCGGGCGAAAGCTTCCAGACCACCGGTCCAAGCGAAGGTCCTGTGGCAGAGTCGGTCTTCATTGCCGGAATGTTCGTAAAGTATGGCAATGAATACGCTGATCTGTGCCGTCATAAAGGTCTCCGTGAGGAAGCCGCAGAAGTGGAAAAGGAAGTAGCGGCCATGGTAACGGCGGTAGAGCATGCCGGATGGGACGGCGAATGGTTCATCCGTGCCTTTGATGCCCATTCCAATCCTGTCGGATCCCGCCACTGTGAAGAGGGTAAGATCTTTATTGAGCCGCAGGGCATGTGCGTCATGGCGGGCATCGGCGTTTCTGACGGCAAAGCGGAAACCGCGCTGGCTTCCGTAGAGCGGGAACTCGAGTGCCAATACGGCATCATGCTGAATCAGCCGGCATACACCCGTTATCACGTCGAACTTGGTGAGATTTCTTCCTATCCGCCTGGATATAAAGAGAATGCCGGTATTTTCTGCCACAACAATCCATGGATTGCCGCTGCGGAAACAATGGTCGGTCATGGCAATCGTGCCTTCAGCGTATTCAAAAAGACCTGTCCGGTTTATCTCGAGGATATTTCGGAAATCCACCGTACAGAACCTTATGTATATTGCCAGATGGTGGCAGGCCGCGACGCCGCAACACCGGGTGAAGGAAAGAACTCTTGGCTGACCGGTACTGCTGCCTGGACCTTTACCTGCATGAGCCAGTATATTCTCGGCATACAGCCAACCCTTGACGGTCTCCGCGTGGATCCATGTGTCCCGGATCAGTTGGAGGAATACAGTATTGACCGAAGCTTCCGCGGCGTAAAATTCCACATTAC
>ONLM01000091.1 GCA_900318695.1 uncultured Eubacteriales bacterium
GACCAGTCCCATGCCCAAACGGTCCTCTGGCACGAATGATAATGTTACACCGAGATTTTCAATTTCCAATGGATTTTTTCCTATAAGTTCCGATTCCTGTTCGCCATCCAGGAAACGAACCGAACCCTGCTCCACCTTCTGTAGCCCGCTGATTGCTTCCAGCAATTCCTTCTGGCCTGATCCGGAGATTCCGGCAATGCCCAGAATTTCATTGCTGAATGCCGTAAAAGAAATATCATTCAGCTTCGTAACGCCTTCTTCCGATCGAACCGTAAGACCCTGTACTCGAATTCTAGGCTGCGGATCCTTCGGAACCGTCCGATTCACATGAAGTTCAAACTGATGCCCCACCATCTGATTCGTCATTTCCTGAATGCTTACATCTGCAGTATTTAAAGAAGAAATAAATTTTCCGGAACGCATTACCACAACCCGATCCGAGATTTCTTTTACCTCATTGAGTTTATGCGTAATGATAATTATTGCCTTTCCGTCTTTCTTCATATTCCGAAGAATCCGGAACAGTTTTTCTGTCTCCTGCGGTGTCAATACCGCTGTTGGCTCATCCAAAATCAAAAAATCTGCCTGACGATACAACACCTTTACAATCTCTACCGTCTGCTTTTGTGATACAGACATCGTATAGATTTTCTGATTAAGATTCAGTTCAAACCCATAGCGGTCGCATATTTCCTGTATTTTTGCTGCCGCCTTTTTCAGGTCAAACTTTCCCGGTTCATTCAACCCCAGCACAATATTCTCCGTAGCCGTCATGACATCGACAAGCTTAAAGTGCTGGTGGATCATGCCGATTCCCAGGGCCAATGCATCCTTCGGCGACTGAATGGTCGCCTTTTTTCCATTTACATAGATTTCACCGAAATCCGGAAAGTATATCCCGGAGAGCATATTCATAAGCGTAGTCTTTCCGGAACCATTCTCCCCCAGCAGCGCAAGTATCTCGCCTTTATGAATTTCAAAAGAAATATGGTCATTTGCCACTACATCTCCAAAGGTTTTGGTAATGTTCCGGAATTCAACAGCAGCATTCATCTTTTTCACCTTTATACCTAAATCATGTTTCATTCATGTTGCAGAAACATATTTTTCCCATTTTATAAATGATTTTATAACTTCCAATAAAACAGAAAGGGCAGTGCAGGCTATATGCTGCACTGTCCTTTTCGAACCCGTAAAACGGGTTCCGTATTTTTTTAGCCGAAATTGGTATCAAGAAGAGTAATACCATCGATCTGCAGATCGAAATAAGGTGCAGAACGGTATTCTGACTCATGGAAATAGCCATCTGAAATAGCCTCAGTATCTTTTTCATACTGTGGATCGGTATCAACATCTGCTTTATAAGAATCGAGCTTCTTGCCATCTACGGTAAAAGTCGAAGTATCAAAAACATGAAGCTTGCCGGCTTCGAGCTCCGCCTTAACGCTGTCCAGCTTTGCTTGTGTACCCTCTGCTGCAACCTTCGTATTCACATCTGTAAGAAGGATGGAATTTGTGCTCAGAGTACCTGTCCAGTCCTTATCAAAGCTCTTACCCTCTGCGCATGCCTTAATACTTTCTTCAAAATAAGGTGCCCAGTTGATTCTGGAAGAAACAAGGAAAGTATTTGGAGCTACGCTCTCTGTTGAACCATTGTATGAAACGTTCGGAACACCTGCGGCTTCACAGGCAGTAGGTGCACCCATAGAATCTGCATGCTGTGAAATAAGAACGCAATGATCATTGATCAGCTTATTTGCGGCTTCCTTCTCGGCCGTCTCATCATACCAGGAACCGGTAAAGGTTACTTCCATGGTTGCGGACGGACACTCGGAACGGGCGCCAAGGAAAAATGAAGTATAGCCGGAAATAACCTCTGCATAGGTATATGCGCCTACATAGCCGATTTTTGCTCCATCCTCCGTGATCTTACCGTCCTTAATCATTTCATTCAGCTTCATGCCAGCTGCCACACCGGCGAGATAACGGCCCTCATAAATCGAAGCAAAGGCATTCTGATAATTCTTGAGTCCCTCCGTATGTGCCTTGGTACCGGTTGCATGGGCAAATGTCACATCCGGAAACTCTTTTGCAGCCTGAATCATGAAATCCTCATGACCAAAAGAATCTGCAAATACGTATTTGCATCCACTGTCTGCAAGTTCTGCAGCAGTATCATAGCATTCCTGACCTTCCGGAACATTGGTCTTAAATACAACGTTTTCGCTAGGAATCCCCAAATTTTCCGTAGCTTCCTTGGCTGCATTAATGAAATTCAGGTCATATGTTGAATTTTCATCATGTAAGAAAATAAACCCAACTTTCATGTCCTTCATGCTTGCATCTGCTGTTCCCGCAGCTGCACTTTCATTTGATGCTGCCGCCGTTACATTGCTTGCGGTTTTTGAGCCGCCACAAGCCACAAGTGATGCGAGCATTACAGCAGTCATTGCAATGGATACCAATCTTCTCATACTTTTCCTCTTCTTTCTTAGAACGCAGGTTCCTTCACAGAAACAAAAAAATGGCTATCCGAGAACACCATATTCTGATGTCAAAGATAGCCAGTTACTTGTATTTCATAGCCATTATAGCGATTGCAATATCAAAAGTCGATATCGATTATTTAAAAATGTCAAATAAACTACAATTTTAATTTGTATACTAATGACTAAATTGTTTTTTATAAGCTATGTTCACGGAAGGTAATGCCGCCATCATCTGTCATGGTCTCCACAATGGCAATGGAGCATACATCATAGCCTTGATCCCGAAGATATTTTCCACCATCCTGAAAGCCCTTTTCAATGGCAATAGCAATGCCGGAAACCTTGGCTCCGGCCTGCTCACAAATTTCCAGAAGCCCCTGTGTTGCTTTTCCGTTCGCGAGAAAATCATCCACGATCAAAACATTATCTTCCGGTCCCAGGAATTTTCTTGACATAATGACATTGGAATCGGTGCCATGCGTATAACTGTGAACGGTTGTCTGATAAACTCCGCCATCAATGTTTTTGCTCATGGATTTCTTAGCAAAGACAACCGGAACATGAAAATGCATACCGGTAAGACAGGCAATAGCGATACCGGACGCTTCTATCGTGATGATCTTGTTGATTCCTCTATCCTTAAAATGCTGATAAAATGTCTCTCCGATCTGATCCAAAAGTGCAATATCCAGCTGATGATTCAAGAAATTGTCGACCTTTAAAATCGCCCCCGGCCGTACCTGACCATCATTCATGATTTTTTCCTCTAAAAAATTCATTTGCCCCTACCTTTCACACACATCATGGTTTTCTGTTTACAATGTTGACGCTCCCTCCCGTGTCAGCACTAAGACTCATTATAGCATCATTTTAAAGAATACCTCATAGAAATCGCTTTCATTCTATGATAAATTATCCAAGAATTCGAAAGAATCAGAAAGGGGATTTTTATGCTTTTACAAATTTTGGATTGGTTGGATTCTTTTATGTACTATCCGGTACTGATCATTATTATGGCTGCGGCCGGTTTGTATTTTTCCTTCCGTACAAAATTCGTCCAGCTTCGTTTATTTCGTGAAGCCTGTTCACTGATTTTTGAAAAACCGGATGACGCATCGCACGTTTCTTCCTTCCAGGCACTTATGGTATCTACCGCTTCCCGCGTAGGAACCGGCAACATCATTGGTGTATCAACCGCAATCTGTATGGGCGGTCCGGGCGCTGTTTTCTGGATGTGGATTATGTGCCTCATCGGCGGTGCATCCGCTTTTACAGAAAGTACTCTGGCTCAGATCTTCAAGCAGAAGGATCCTGAGGGCGGAAGCTTCGGCGGTCCGGCCTACTATATTGAAAAGGCACTTCATGCCCCATGGCTTGCTGCTGTCTTCTGTATCTTTCTGATCTCGACCTATGCGTTTGGGTTCAATATGCTTTGTTCCTATAATCTGCAGTCGACGTTCCAGATTTTTCCTTTTTATAATGCCAATGTCACTCCATGGTTACTTGGTGCCATTTTGGCGGCACTCATTGGCTACTGCCTGTTCGGAGGCGGAAAGCGCATCGTGCGCCTCACCGAAATTCTGGTACCGTTCATGGGACTTTTTTATGTAATCATTTCCATCATTGTCATCCTGTTCCATCTGCCACATATTCCGGCCATGTTTCGCGAGATCTTTGCCGATGCCTTTAATTTTAAAGCCATCTTTGGCGGTGTATCCGGATCCTGCCTGGTTTACGGCATCAAACGTGGTCTGTATTCCAATGAAGCCGGCGTCGGTTCCGCACCAAACGCCTCCGCTTCTGCGACTGTAAGCCATCCGGTCAAGCAGGGCCTCGTACAGACCGTATCGGTATATATCGATACCATTCTTCTCTGTACCGCCACCGCCCTTATGTGTCTTTCCACCGGTGTAGAACGAAACGATACGGTTTCCGGTGCACCTTACGTACAAAATGCGATCTCTACCGTATTTGGAAGTATCGGTCCGATGTTCATCACCTTTGCAATGATTCTCTTCGCCTTTACAACACTGCTCGGAAATCTCTATTATGTAGACAATGCACTAGCGTACCTGAATCATAAGAAGAAGCCGTCCATCCTGTTTATGCGGATTTTTTATTTCTTCTGCATTTTGGCCATCTTTTTTGGCGCTCTGATTCCGATGGACGCCGCGTGGGCCCTGGCCGATATCACCATGGGACTCATGACTATGATCAATCTTCCATGTTGTGTCATTCTTTCTCATTATTCCGAAAATGCACTGAAAGACTACCAGGCACAGCGAAAAGCCGGTACGGATCCGGAGTTCCATGCACAAAGCATCGGGCTGAAACCGGAAGAATTAGACTACTGGAAATAATTATCCCAGCGCTACATCCAGCGCCATCATAACGGTAAATCCGGCGGCGAACATGAGAACTCCAACGTTCGAATGTTCGCCGCTGCTCATTTCCGGAATCAGTTCTTCGACAACAACATATATCATGGCACCGGCAGCAAAACTCAAAAAATACGGCATCCACGGCACCAGCGCTTCCGCCGCTAAGATTGTAAGAATACAGCCGACCGGTTCAACTGCTCCCGACAAAACGCCTCCTATAAAGGCCTTCCACTTGCTTTCTCCTTCTGCACGTAACGGCAAGGAAATAATCGCCCCTTCCGGAAAATTCTGAATGGCGATTCCCAATGCCATGGCCAGAGCTCCACCCTCAGTGATCTGCCCGGAGCCGGATAATACGCCGGCAATCACCACCCCTACCGCCATGCCTTCCGGTATGTTATGAAGCGTTACTGCAAGTACCATCATCGTTGTACGGGCAAAACTGCTTTTCGGTCCTTCTGCTTTTTCTGCATACATGTGTAAATGCGGAATAATATGATCGAGCAACAGCAGAAATAAGGTTCCTGCCCAAAATCCGATCACCGCGGGAAGAAACGCAAGATTCCGATACTCTGCACTTTGTTCCATCGCCGGCACAAGAAGGCTCCATATGGAAGCCGCAACCATAACACCGGAAGCAAAACCGTTTAATGCTTTTTGAACCAGCATATTCAGTTCTTTTTTCATAAAGAACACCGACATAGCTCCCAGAGCTGTCCCCAAAAACGGAATTAAAATTCCCTCTAAAATCATCGTAAATACTCCTTCTATATAAACCTCTTGAAAATTCAGTCATTCGACTGTACTATGTATTTTGTTCGGTTAGCCTTATATATATCACGTTAGACGTGTCGAATCAAATATTTCAAAGTTTTTCGCCAGAAAGGAAATCATTTCATGCATTTTAATATACCAATCAACCATTCCGACATTATTGTCTTATGTGCCCTGGCCGTTCTTTTCCTGCTCGGCATTCGTGTCGTAATCAGTTTTTTCCGGAGTCCAAAACCTGTAAAAGCCTTTTCCGGTGAAAACCGCATATTAAAAAACGGCACCAGAATCACGATTACGATCGATGGCATGATGTGCGGTATGTGTGAAATTCATATTAAAGATGCCATTCGAAAGGCCCTGCCGGAATCCAAAAATCTTACAGCGGATCATACGCACGGAACCGCAAGCTTCACCCTCTCACAGACTTTAAGTCAGAAAAAGCTTGAAGAAATACTCCATGCAAACATGGACGCACAAGGCTATCGTCTGCTTGCTGTAACAATCGGAAAACGAACCGGTCTATAAATGGACAGCGGATTCAATCAGAATGATTGAATCCGCTGTTTTAAGGTTCCTTTAAATCTTTGAATATGCCGTTTTTACATTTAGTCCATCTATATTACCGAGTTTTCCGGTCATGGCACTGATCACATCCGACGGCGCATCTACCGCTACAGAAATCAACGAAACATTTCTCTCCCGATAAGGGATTCCCATTCGTCCGATAATGTACTCTCCGTATTCATGCAAAGTCTGATTCATCTGTGCTGTACATGACATATCTTCCACCACAATCGCGATCATGGCAATTCTGCTTTCTGTTTCCATATTAATCCCTCTTTTTCTACAATTCTGTACTTCTCATCCTTTAAAACAAAACCCGTACCCATCCGTGTGCAATGTACTGCTGAACACGAATAACTCTCCATCATCATATCGATTTCCCGGTTCGTTTTCAAGCTATATCCCTGCGTTCACCGAAGTGCCCCGTTTCCGGCACCGAACCTTACCATCTCAATTTCCGGAATCCAAGCGGTATTTCCGAACAAAATCCTCCATCGGTACCGGCGGTGAAAAATAATACCCCTGCAGGTAATCACACCCCTGCCGGTGAAGTTCTTCTGCCATATGCCGTTCCTCTACTCCCTCCGCAGTAACACTGGCTCCGATATTCTGCGCAAGATTAATACAAAGCGGCAACATAGGATCCGGGGTTCTGAAATATTCCCAAACCAGACTCATATCGATCTTCACATTGATCAGCGGCAATTTCCGAATCCGTTCCATATTAGAATATCCTGTGCCGTAATCATCCAGAACAAACGAAAATCCCATTTTCCTCATTTCATGAATACATTCATTCATGGAATCCGAGTCTACGTTCTGCTGCTCCGTGATTTCCAGATGTATTCCTTCCGGTGGAATATGATATTCATTCACGATCGCCGAAAACTGCATTGGAAGATCACTGTCCATACACTGAATCGGTGAAAGATTCACATTGATCCATTGTAATCCCAACTGCTCACGGTATTCTGCAAAAAAAGCACAGGTTTTTCGAAAAATCTGCTCTCCCAAAGTAATGATACTTCCGTTTTTCTCTGCAATCTGGATAAAATCACGCGGCATGATCAATCCCAATTCCGTATCCGTGATACGCGCCAATGCCTCCGCCCCCACAAGCGTATAGGTTCCCGCATCAACAATCGGCTGCAGATATACTTCAACCCGGTTTTCGGAAATGGCATTTTCAATTGCCCGTTTCACCGCCAGCCTGTGCATCCATTCCTGCCTTCTGCTTTCATCCAGAACCAGACATTCGCTTTTTCTCAGATTATCGACTCTACGGAAAGCGTCCTGCAGACAATCTATAAACTGTGCAACATGCTGAAATCGAGTATGACTGTTTTCTGTCACAAACCCCACTTGCAAAAAAAGATTCGCATCCTCGGCTTTCCATGGATTCTGAAAACGATCCCGGATTGCCTCATACACTTTTTCAACATCCTCACCGTCCTGCATTCCGATAACAAACTGTCCGCTGCGGAGATAATAGATTGTATATTTCGGAAATGTTTCTTTTAAATATGCTGCTATCGAAACAATACCGGCATCCATCTGCCGTCCACCATACAATTCCCGGTTCTCCACATAATTTTTGATCACAAAGCCGAGCATCTGCCGCATCCCGCCTGTCGCAATCAACTCATTCATGGTCGTCTCCAAAGCAGTCCGGCTAAACAGCCCTGTCTTTTTATCAATAAAATGCTCCGGATTTTCAAAGTTCAGAAAAACCACAAAAATAGCGAGAAGGCAGAACATATTCATAATGACGACCTTCGGCATAAGATATCGTATAACAAGTCCCAGAAGAAGCAGTAAATTATAAATCAGTACTGTAACAAAATCGAACTTGGACATGGCTCTGCCAAACCGGAACAAAAGAACAATCGAAAGAAGGATACAATACAGAAACTGGATATAAAGAACATTGTAAAATGGCCCGCTGTGATATCCTTCCTGATCTATGGAAAACATGGTCTGCTTCCATGGACTCAGAACGGCAATCGCCACAGACAAAAGCAACAATCCTACAGCAATTCCACAGCTCCATTTCATCTTTTCAAAACGAAGCTCCAGAACACTCACCGTCATCCGGTAGAACAAATAGCTCCGGAGCATAAAGCATACGAAAAACAGCGTATTCGCCACATAGAGAGCCGGTATACTGTAGCTGCCATGATACACATCCATTATAGTTGAAACATAGTCAAAAAACATCGTGGCAACATCCGCGGCAAGAAGCCACGAAAACGTTCTGTTCACCCGTGTTTTCAGCTTTGGTCTGACTGCATAATATATCAACAGAATAAGTAAAATCAAAAAGGTCGGAATGGTATATTCTATGTTCCACATATGTTTTACGCTTTCTAAATAAGATATGCATTAACTCTTCTTTTTTGATTATACTACAAATTCCCGTTTTCTTGTATCAACTAAAGAACAATGCCCTGCCTTCCTCTTGCCTATTCGCTGAACCACTCCATGCCGGATGCGTTTCCGTAGCCTACAAGAGCAGAGGCAGCCTATCAAAAAAGTAGGAACCTTAAAACATTTTAAGGTTCCTGCTTGATTTAACAATTTAAAACGTCTATGCATTACATATAGGAATATTAGATATTCCTTCTGGTTTTGCTTTACAGCGTTTCTTTTCCCTCTTATACTGAAAGAAGATTGTGTCCGAGAACCGGAACCGATTCTTTCCGGTGACGCGCGATCCGGGAAAAACAAAGATTTCCCGACAACCGAAAGGAACTATTGAAACTATGAAACCATTTCTGACAAGCATCATGAACCGACGTACTATAGAACGATTTCTTCTGCTCATCCTTGGCAACAGCATTGCCGCTTTTGGCGTAGCTGTATTCATTCTCCCTTCTGGATTTATCGTAAGCGGTGCAACCGGAATCGGGCGCTTCGTCAGCTTTCTTCTGCATGGTATGGTTCCTATTACCGTTTCTATTTTTGTGATTAATGTCCTGCTTTTTGTCCTTGCATGGTTTGCCATGGGCTGGCATATGGCCGGAACCATTATCATTGGCACATTTGTCTATCCCGGATTTCTGGATTTTTTCCAAAGAGTCGATGCCTTACAGGGATTGACCAATGATCCTCTGGTCGCCATGGTATGCGGCGCCATCTGTATGGGTGCCGGCACCGGGATCGTGATTCGCGCCGGCGGTTCTACCGGCGGTTCAGACGTTATTCCGCTGATTCTTCATGCAAAAAAATCGGTTCCCATTGCTCCGGTTCTCTATATATTAGACTGCATCATCATGCTTCTGCAGATTCCAAACGCTACCAAAGAGCAAATTCTTTTAGGTATCCTTGCAGAACTCATTACGGCCATTGTTCTTGACAAAGTTCAGATGGTCGGGGATGGAGAAGTCCAGTTTTTGATTTTCAGCCATGAATACGAAAAGATCAACCGGCGACTGCTGGCATTGGATTCCGGAACCACCCTGCTCCATGCGCAAGGTGGCTACTGCGGTCATGCTGAGAATGTCATCATATGTATCGTTTCATCCAGAAAGATGCGTCTGATCAAAGATGCCGTACTGGATATAGATCCTTTGGCTTTTATGACCGTCAGTGCGGTACAGGAAGTAAGCGGGCGTGGCTTCTCCCTCGACCGAAAAACCGGCATGGCTTCTTAAGTTTCTCTGCTTTTCAGACGTTCCTGCTTTATCTTCATCTTATTCCGGTACATCTCCTGATCAGCACGATCAGCAACCGCTTCAATTGCTTCATTTTCCTCCCTTACAGCGATTCCATAGGCAATGTCCAGACGAAATTTTCCGGATGTCTTGGCTGCTTCTTGGAGAAGAAGCTTCTGCAGGCATTCCTCTATCCGCCACCCTTCCGAGCAGGAAACCAGGCAGAATTCATCTCCACCTGTACGATACAACATTCCATACGTCTTTAATGCTCTCTTTAATGTAAGCGCCGTATAGTGAAGATATTCATCCCCCGCCAAATGCCCCATCGTATCATTGTATTTTTTAAGATCGTTGGTATCAAAAACAGCCAGTGTAAATCTTTCTTTTGCACGAATTCTGCACATATGCTTTATAAAAGCATTGCGGTTTTTCAATCCGGTGATCGGATCCGTTTTGGCATACATCTCTTCGATCGCAAGATACGAAAAAAGATAGGACAGTGACATGGTAAGCCAGAGCGTCAAAAGATCCTGGGCAAACTGAGCCGCCGCGATTCCAACCACATTGATGGAAACGCTGATGCAGATCATAAATTTATCTTCTTGATCAAATGAAAATTCATGTGCATAAACTTCCAATGTAACGAATACAAATAAAAGCAGACATGCAAAATACATATATGGCGTCAGCGCTGTATATTTCATTCCTTCATTTGTATGCGAAAAAAATATCGGATGAAAAATATTAATCACTGCTAACAATAGATAAAATCCAATCAAAACTCCTACCCATCGATAGCGTGGTCTGCAC
>ONLM01000088.1 GCA_900318695.1 uncultured Eubacteriales bacterium
AGCAGCTCTGCCAGTGTGAAACCTTTTTTGTTAAGCTTTTTGAACATAATTTTTCCCTCCTATTGTGTTCGTTTCTTTCCTTCTTTATGAAATCCGTTATGCCTCGGCATAAACAGGATTTTTTGAGTTACATGGTTACATTAAGTCATACATCGTGAACATTGGTAAGTAGATCGAAATAACGATAAATCCTGCCACCAGCGCCATAAATATGAGAAGTGTCGGTTCCAGCATGGAAATGGCGTTTTTGGTACGACGCTCCGCTTCGTTACTAAAGTAATCTCCGATTACGCTAAGCGTTTTATCCAGTTCACCCGTTTCCTCTCCTACACTGCTCATTTCTTTCAGTGTAGCTGGAAAATACTCACAGGTTTGAATGCAGCTGCCCAAACTCTTTCCTTCCTCGATTTTCCGGATCATTCCATTCACATCAAGCTGCAATAGATAATTATCCATAACATTCGAGGTGACCTCGGTTGCCCGATCCAAGTTGAGTCCGGAGGCCAGCATTACAGACATGGTGTTGGCAAATTGTGCAGAGCCGTTGGCTATAGCAATTTTACCGATCACCGGCATTTCAAGTTGCATTCTGGCCAATGCGATGCGTCCCTTCTCCCATTGACCCAGAAGCTTCCAGACGATGAATAATGCAAGGATCAGGATCAGAAACAGGATCCACCAATCCGCGAAAAAACCGGATATGGAAATCAGCATTCTGGTCGGAAGCGGTAAGGTGCCTCCCAGACTGGCAAAAGTCTGGGTCAAAGCCGGTACGACCTTTGCCATAATGACGATCAAAACAATGACGGCGACGATGGCCACAAAAATCGGATATGCCAAAGCACTTTTTACCTTTTCCTGAATCTTTGCATTATTCTCGAAGTAATGCTGCAGGTTCTCAAAACTTTGATCCAGGTTTCCTGACATTTCACCCGCACGAATGGTTTCAATAAAAGTAACCGGGAAAACCGTTTTATAGCGTTCGAACGCATTGGCTACGGTGGTTCCGCCCAATACGACTTCGGCAGAATCCGTAAGAATCTTTTTCAGCTTCTTGTCTTCCGTTTGATTTGCGATCATTTCCATGGCTCTTCCGATGGGCATTCCGGATTTTAATGTGATGGCGAACTGTGAACACATGAGAGCCAGCGACCGGGTCTTGATCCTTGTATTACCGATTTCTGTTTTCAGTAAACGGCTTAAAAAATCACCTCTCACCGGTGTAATGCTTGTGATCACAGGACATTTTTCCCGGATCTGCCGCGCAGCCGTGAATTCATCCGGTGCCTGTACGACACCCTTAATTTCAACGCCTTCCGCGGTCAGCGCTTTGTAGGAATAAGTCTCCATATACTTCTCTCTGGTTCCTTTCTAAACTGGTTTGCATCACAATCTGAGCCAGAACCGGTCGAATTCCATAAATAAATGATCTTGAAAAATCATGCACTTTTATCTTATCATTCGTGAGATTGATGTCAATTATACATAACAACATTATTTGTTCTGTTTTGTTTATTATCGACAACGGCAGACTAAAATAGTAATACACAATATCAATTTTGCTCTTTAATTCTTAAATTATTATGTAAAACCTTTTCGATTTGATGGATTTAAAATTTATAAAGCGAACATCGAATTCACAAAAAATAGGATAAAAAATAAGTGTTTTCTTAATGAATTTCAACGGTTCTTCACTATGAAAGGGAAAATCCGAATTTCTTTCGGACATAGTTTTTATCTACTGCGGCATTGACGGCCGTCTCTGCCTTGATTTTTCCGTCCAGAACCATGCGAATCAGCGCATTGTCCATGGTCTGACTTCCCTGTTCACTGCTGGAAAGCATGTAGGAAGACATCTGCGGTGTTTTTCCTTCGCGAATCAGATTCTGCAGCGCGGACGTGGCAATCATGACTTCCGCAGCCACCACGCGTCCATGACCGGAAGCCCGCTTTAAAAGCTGCTGGCTGACTACGGCCTTTAAGGTAGTACTTAACTGCAGGCGGATCTGACTTTGTCTTGCTTCCGGAAATACACCAACGATACGGTCGATGGAATCTACGGCGGAATTCGTATGAAGTGTTGCAAATACCAGATGTCCGGTTTCTGCGGCGGTTAAAGCGGTTTCAATGGTATCCAGATCACGCATCTCACCGATCAGGATCACATCCGGATCTTCACGAAGGATGGCACGAAGTCCATCTGCATAAGACTTCGTGTCCTGTCCGATTTCGCGTTGGTTGATTATGCATAGATCCGGTTTATAGATATACTCGATTGGGTCTTCCAATGTAATGATATGCTGTTTTCTGGTATGGTTGATTTTATCCAGAATTGCCGCAAGGGTCGTGGATTTTCCGGAACCGGTCTCTCCCGTAACAAGTACAATGCCCTTTTCCCAAGTTGGGAAAGTCGATACAATCGGTGGCAGTCCCAGCTGTTCCAGATCCGGGATACGGCTGCTTAGGATACGGAGTACAATGGAGATCTGCCCCTGCTGGTGAAAAATATTGACACGGACACGAAGTCCCGCGATCGTTCCGCCTGTATCCAGTTCGCCGATCTCTTCAATTTCCGTAAACTGCTTTCCGGCTATTTCCTTCGCAAGCATTATGGTATCCGCCGGGGTCAGTACGGTATCCATAAGACTCACGATTTCACCGTCAATGCGGCATTTCGGACAGAGTCCCGCGATGATATGAATATCGGACGCGCCTTGTCTGGCAGCGTTCTCGACGATTTCCTGTATATTCATAAAGCCTGTCTCCCTTATAAGGTATCAATGCCTGTGATTGTCCGGATGACTTCTTCTACGGTGGTAATTCCCTCTTCCACAAGTCGATCTGCATTTTCCAGCATGGTAACGTAATCGGTTTTCTTTGCCAGAATTTCAAATTCCTGACGGGTGCCATTTTCAGCAATGCAGTTTCGAAGGTCATCGTTCATCAGAAGAATTTCAAAGTCACCGATACGTCCGCGATAACCGGTGTTAAAGCACATATCACAGCCGCTTCCCTGATAGAATTTCCGGTTCGGAAGCATCTTTAATCCGCTGAGCTGCAGTACCCCCTTTGGAATGCAGACTTCTTTTTTACAGTTCGGACAGATTTTCCGAAGCAGACGCTGCGAAATAATACCGCGGACACCAGCGGAAATAAGATAGGGCGGCACGCCCATATCCTTCAGTCGATCTATGGCCGATACAGCGTCTTCGGTATGAATGGTTGTGATGACCAGATGTCCGGTCATGGCGGCACGCATCGCAATTTCTGCAGTTTCACCGTCTCGAATCTCACCGACACAGATGATGTCCGGATCCTGACGGAGAATGGAACGAAGTCCGGCAGCAAAGGTCAGTCCGATTTTTTCATTGATCTGTACCTGCGTAGCCCCGACAATGTTGTACTCTACCGGATCCTCCAGCGTGATCAGATTCGTGGATTCATCCAGCAATTCATTTATGAGGGCATACATCGTAGAGGACTTACCGGAACCGGTGGGACCAACGATCATGATTACGCCGGAAGTCATCCTCATTAATTTGTTCAGTTTATAATCTTCACTTGCCGGAATACCAATGCCTCGACGGTTTAACTTGGACCCATCCCTGCGAAGGATACGGATAACGATCTTTTCACCATACAGACTCGGCAGGGTTGAAATTCGAAGATCTACATCATGTCCTTTGATACGGATGCGGGCACGACCGTCCTGCGGAAGCCGCTTTTCAATGATGTCCAGACGGGACATGATTTTGATTCTCGAAATAACCGAATCCTCCAGATTTTTCGGAATGGTCAGAATTCGATGAAGTCGTCCGTCAATACGCATACGAATAACCATATCTCCTTCTGTCGGCTCCCAATGCACATCCGATGCATTGTCATTGACGGCACGTTCAATGATGGAATTGACCAGACGAATGGTCGGCGCAGATTCATCCTCCATCATGTCCTGCTCCGGCGTACGGATTTCACGATCACTGATACCGGCTTCGGCACGCATTTGTGCCATGGCCTGTGCGGCACCTTCATTTCCGTACAAGGTATTGATGCTGTGTTCTACGGCATTGGTAGCCGCAATCATCGGAATGATACGTTTGTGGCTTGCTTTCTGAGCCTGTTCGAGAGCCATGAAATTTGTCGGATCTGCCATGGCAAGAAACAGGGTATCCTTACTGACCGATACCGGAATGATTTTTTCTTTTTTGGCAAGTGTTTTTGGAATATATTGAGACATTTCCGGAGAGATATCTGTTTTGGTAAGATCAATATAATCAATACCCAGCTGCATGCGCAGTGCATCGACCATTTGCGATTCTGTGATATATCCATGCGTGACCAGGGTCGTACCCAGACGTTCTTTCTCTGCCCGCTGTACTTTTAAGGCATCCTGCAACTGCTCTTCCGAAAGAAGATTCATTTCTACCAGCATATCGCCAAGTCGTTTTGTCCTCATTACGGTACCTCCTGCTTGGATCGTATCAAAAATATTGCCGTTTACGAAGGATACGCGGCACATATTCTATACTTCTGACCTTTTCTTTATAAATTAATTTATAGCATTTGAACATTAAATACAAGAAAAACCGCCCTCTATTTAAAGAGGACGGTCGGAAGGTCAAAGGATCAGTCTACTACACCGCCTTCTACAACCATAGAATCCGGATTGGCATCGTCACCATATACTGCCTTCAATGTTGCATCATAGTCTGCATGGAAGAACTTCTCTTCTCCGAGCTTTTTGATTTCGTCGTTCAGGAAGTCAAGAAGAGAGCTGTTTCCCTTGGCTACTGCTGCCGCAATCGTATCATAGTCACCTAAAGTATCGATACCAACGGTAAATCCAGGATTGGCCTTTGCCCATGCAATAACCTCTGTGTTATCGGTAGAAAATGCATCACCGCGTCCATCCAGAAGTGCATTGTACGCATCTGCATAGGCATCATACTTCTGAAGCTTTACTTCCGGATAATTCTTCTCAAAGAAAGTCTCCGCTGTAGTTCCTTTGGCAACAATCAAAGTCTTCCCCTTTAATTCATCGACACTCTTGATGACAGCTCCATCCGGAGAAACAACGCCTAAAGCAACCTTCATGTATGGAAGAGCGAAATCAACCTTTTCTGCACGCTCCGGTGTTACCGTAAAGTTCGCCAGCGTAATATCGACCTTACCTGTCGATACATATTCTACACGGGAAGCCGGATCCAGCGGTGTATACTCTACCTTAACGCCCAGATCCTTTGCGATACGCTCCGCATAGTATACATCATAGCCCTGATACTTTCCCTGATCATCCACATAGCCGAAAGGAGCCTTATCCGAAAATACGCCGATCTTAATGGTGCCGGAAGACTTGATTTCATCGACACTGCGGAAGGTTCCGCCGGCGGCTGAAGGTTCCTGAGATGCGGCTGTCGTCTCGGCAGCAGTTGTCTCGGCTGTGGTTCCGGCATTTTCTGTGGAAGCGGCTGCTGTGGTGCTTCCGGCAACCGGTACTTCCGATGCACCGCAGCCGGAAAGTGCGGTAACAAAGGCCAAAAGTGTCATTGCAAGTGTGATCTTTTTCATAATTTGTCTCCTCTCTTTTCATCTTCGAAGAAGATGCTGCGGTCTTCCGGGACAAAGCCGGCTCCGCAAAATATACGTTAATGAGATTATATATAGATACCGTCAGAAGCGGCGCTAGCTTCCGCTTCCTCCGGTTTCTACCGTAAAGAAATGGTTTTGTTTTATTAAGCCTCTTTGCGATGCTTTTCGGATACAAAACGGAAATTATTCAAAAACTCCTTGGCACGTAAGGTGCGTGGATGGTTAAAGAATTCGTCTGCGGAACCTTCTTCTACGATATGTCCGCCATCCATAAAGATAATGCGGTCGGCTACGGCATGGGCGAACTGCATTTCGTGCGTTACGATAAGCATGGTGAGCCCCTGATCCGCAAGTTCCAGCATGACATCCAGTACTTCCCGGACCATTTCCGGGTCCAGCGCCGCCGTCACTTCGTCAAACAACATGACCTCCGGATGCATGATCAGCGCACGGACGATTGCCACGCGCTGCTTCTGCCCGCCGGACAGTTCA
>ONLM01000094.1 GCA_900318695.1 uncultured Eubacteriales bacterium
AAGTCCTTTAACATTTTAAATCCCCCTTTTCTGTATATGATAACCACTATACTTTATTTTACTATGATTTTAAATTATCCGTTTTTAAAAATTTTTTCATTTCAAAAATAAATTCAAGAAATATCATCCGTAAAGGTGTATAATATTTATATCCCTATTTCGTTCGGAAAATAAAATACAGGAGGTGTAATAATGCGCAATCTGACCCATGATGAAATTGTTGAACTGCGGGCGTGCAAAGACATGCTGGATCCTAGAAAACAACTGTATGCCCGCCTGAAACGCTTTTTTGCCGATGACAGCCAGGCTCTGGCAGAAATTGAAAAACTGGAAAACCTTGCCAAGGAAGTAGAAGCTCTTCCGGAAGGTCAGGACATAACAAACTCTAAATCTTCCCAGGCACATTCTCAGAGTTCCCATATGTATTTCAAAGCTCTGCAATCATTTCTGGAAGGAATCGGCTATACCCCAGAGCGGGATAAGGAAGTGGCAAACGACAATAAATCTCTTTGGGATTATATCTGGGACAGTCTCACAAAGTATGACAAAAAGCTGGATAAGGCCCAGTATAACGGAAAAATGATCGGCTTTGATGATTAAAAAAACCAGGGTACTGTAAAACCGGAAACAGATTTCCCGGATTACAGTACCCCCCTCTTTTTTCCAATATTTCTATTTTGCAGCAAGCAGCTGTTCCGCTGTTTCTACGTTTGTAATCAGCACATTCATGATCTCACTTTGTAAAGCGGCCCTGATCGATTCGATCTTTTTTTCTCCTTGTGCGATACCGATCCGATATCTCTTTTTCCGAAGTTCCGCAAGCGGCAGGGCAATAGTACGCTCATCCAGTGCCGAATCACAAACCATCCCCGCTGAATCGATCACGTGCGCACATAAGTCTCCTACCGCGCCTTTTTGCACGAGACTCTCCATTTCCCCGGAAGACAGATAGCCGGCCTGTACAAGTGCATTATCACTTCCAAACGAGCCCACTGTAAAGAGTGCAATATTCGCTTCCGCAGCATATTCCATAACTCTATGAAGATCCGGCTCTGCCATCAGAAGTTCTTTCAGCTCTTTACTCCCTACAATCGCCGGTGCCGGAAGAAGATATGCATGGCAGTCCAATGCCTCGGAAAATCCCGTTGCAATTTCATTCGCATGGACAGCGGAATGAACACTGCTCACCCCACCGCAAAGCTGGACATACAACGTCTTTTTCAAGTTCTTTTCGAAGATCAATGCTTCCGAAACCGCATGCAGCGTATTCCCCCATGATGTAGCAATAATATCTCCATCACGAAGTATGGAATGAAGATACTTTGCAGCGGCATTTCCAAGCTCCGACAGCGGATTTTCACTTTGCCACGGCACAACGACTGCCTGCTCCAGATGATAGTCCCGGCATAAAGCATCCTGCAAATCCGTAACATCCACTCGATGCTCTTCCGGATCCTGAATCCGAATTTCGACAATCCCGGAGCTCCGTGCCAGCTTTAAAAGTTTTGAAACATAAGGACGTGAAACATTCATCTCTTTCGAGATTTCAGCCTGACTTCGATCCTTTTCATAATATAATTTCGCGGCCTGCACCGCCATTCTTTGCTTTTCCTGACTGATCAAACCCTGCCTCTGCTTTTCTGCCACCATCACTACAAAAAAAGCCACTATGCATAAACTGCGTTGCATAGCGGCCATATCCTGTCTTATTTCTCAAGTCCGTTTACTACGGCAATACCTGCACTTACGCCAAGTCTTGTCGCACCGGCATTAATACATGCAATCGCTTCTTCTGCTGTATGAATGCCACCGGATGCCTTTACACCCATCTCCGGACCTACGGTCTTACGCATAAGCGCTACATCTTCCGGCTTTGCTCCCCACTTTGAGAAACCGGTTGATGTCTTCACAAAATCCGCACCGGCTTCCTTGGCGAGCTGGCATACCTTAACCTTTTCATCATCCGTAAGAAGGCAGGTCTCAATGATTACCTTCACAAGAACACCATTGGCTGCATCTACAACCGCTTTGATATCATCCTTCACATAATCCCACTTGCCGGATTTGATCATACCGATGTTCACAACCATATCTACTTCTGTTGCGCCATTCGCAATTGCGTCCTTTGCTTCAAATGCCTTGGAAGCCGATGTTGTTGCACCCAGAGGAAATCCGATAACCGTACAAACATTTACCGTGCTTCCTTTAAGTGCCTCTGCTGCCAATGCAACATAGCCCGGATTGACGCAAACCGACGCAAATCCATATTCCTTTGCCTCTTCACAAAGCTTTGTAATCTGCTCCTCGGAAGCCTCTGGCTTAAGATTTGTATGATCAATTATTCCTGCAACATTTTTCTTTGTAATTTCCATAGTGTACTCCCTTTGCTTGCGTCTCTTCCGGCTTCGCGGAAGGCACATTTGTGCCGCGCAAATATTGTTATATGTCCTATATTAGCCTCAGGGCTATGCTCCGTCAATGCGCTTTTCCGATTTTTTCCGGCACATTTGTGCCACTTTTCGTGGTGCATCACCTCGATCTTCTACAACCCGATATCCGATTGCCTTCATTCTCTGGTTCATACAGCCCGCACATTGCACAGCATCATCTTCCGTACAGATTTTATTATCATACAGCATATACTTCTTCCGCACATCTCTGGGCGACAAATTCGGCATAACAACATTGGCTCCGGCTAGAATACCCTTTTCCCGTCCCATTGGATCGATTGTGCCCAATGCCGTCGTAGACGGCAACAACACTTCCGGAAACATCAATCTAAGAATACCAAGCACACGTAATGTCAGTTCCACACTGCCGGCTTCTTCATTTCTATATTCCGTATCCTTATGGGGAATAAACGGACCACACCCGATCATATCCGGTTGGAGTTTCTGCAGAAAAAAGAAATCTGTGATAAGATCATCCAACGTCTGTCCGGGTGCATGCAGCATCATTCCGGCACCTACCTGATATCCGATACTTTTCAGATCATAAAGACATCGAATTCGGTTCTCCAGCGTCTGCGCTTGCGGATGAAGCTTTCGGTACAGTTCCGGTGCTGCTGCCTCGTGTCGAAGAAGATACCGCTCTGCTCCGGCATCAAAGTATTTCTGATAACTCTCTTTTGTTCTTTCCCCTATCGACAATGTCACCGCACTATCCGGAAATTTTTCCCGGATTGATGATACAATACGACAAATGTCATCATCTGAATACGATAAATCCTCTCCGCCCTGCAGGACAAATGTCCGGAATCCATGCATATGCCCCAGTTCGGCACATCGCAGAATATCCTCCCGGCTCATATGATATCGCTGCACATTTCCATTGGATTTACGTATCCCGCAATATTTACAGTCACATCGGCAAAAATTACTGAATTCGATCAAACCTCGCAGATAAATTTTGTTCTCAAAAGTTTCCTTCTGCCGAATGCGGGCCTTAAAAAAAAGGTACTCAGCCGTCCGTTCATCCTCACTCTCAAGGAGATACCGTAATGCATCTCTTGTTAATGTCCTTGTCTCAAATAACTGATCAATATGTCCCTTCTGCGGAATGTCCGCAGGCGGAACATATTCTTTTTGCTTCCTTATGAAATCCAAATATCGCATCTGCTTTCCCTTCAGCTTCCTTTCTCCCGAAACCACCCTTTCTAATACATTGTTCCGCGCCCAAATTCTATGCTCTTTTCCATCACTCCGGCCAAATTACCTTATCCAGTATCTGATTCATATATGCGATTGCAATTCCGTAATTCGTCATCGGAACACCCGCACACCTGGCACGATCTATCCTCGCCAGAATATGACTTCGATTAAACATACAGCCGCCGCATTGAATAATCAAATCATAGTCCGTAAGATTTTCCGGAAAATCACTGCCGGCACAAATATCTACCTTTAATCCGGCTCCTGCCCGTTTCCGAAGCAGTGCCGGTATTTTTTCACGCCCAATGTCTTCTGCCATTGGCGCATGCGTGCAGATCTCTGCAATCAGCACCCGTGAATTTTCATTTAACGTATCGATAGCTTTGGCACTTTCTGCATAATACGAAATGTCTCCCCGTAAAGCAGCAAAAAGTACAGAAAACGACGTCAAACGAACTCCCCTCGGAAGGCTTTTATAAACCTTTCCAAATACCTGTGAATCGGTGATCACCAGGTCCGGTAGCCCCTGCATTCTGGTGAAAACACTTTCCATTTCTTCCGGTGTACAGCAGACTGCAACACAATGCCGATCCAGAACCTCTCGAATCGTCTGGACTTCCGGCAAAATCAGTCTTCCTTCCGGTGCCTGCGGATCCTGCGGCATGACAAGAACCACAAATGCACCATTTTCCACCAGACCTCCCAGCAGTCTTTTTTTGCTGATGCGTCCCTTCATCGCTTCACGCATCTGCTCCAGAAGTTCCGGAATTCCCTCTTTGGCAGCACTGCTTATACAAACGGCAGGAATGTTTAACGATGCAATTCTTTTTCTTGCTGCAGAAACAGCGTCCTCGTTCATCCGGTCGATCATGGAAATCACTCCTACCACCGGAATTCCCCGTTTCAAAACTTCCTCAAGCCAACTCCGTTCCAACTCCGTTACGTTTCCTTCCGGAAACAGCAAAATGGCGAGATCTGCTTCATCCAGTGCCTTTTTCGAAGCCTTTGTCCGTAAACTGCCCAGCTCTCCCTCATCATCGAAACCGGCGGTATCCAGAATGGTACATGCACCTATCCCATGAATTTCCATGGGTTTCTTTACTACATCCGTCGTTGTACCGGGTGTACGATTCACAATGGATACTTGCTGTCCTGCCAGTGCATTGACCAGAGACGATTTACCACTGTTCATGCGCCCTAAAAAAATAATATGTGTCCGATTCCCTGCCGGTGCACTTATACCTAATCCGCTCATATCAGTTCTCTTCTATATACAAAGAGGATGTGTCAAAGGCATCCTCAATCATGCCGGTCTTATACATAAAATCTGCAGTCTTCTGAAAACCCTTCTTGTCATCATCTGTGATCTTGGTGCTGAAATCATAATAACCATACATATCTTCTACAGCACTCTCATCCAATGACAACTCTGCTGCAGCCTCTTCCATTGCCTTTTTATGATTCTTTTCCATATAATCACTGATAGCATCTTCTCCCTTGCGGATTGCCGCAATGACATCCGGATGTGCATCATAAAATTTCTTGGTCACGGCAACACAAATGATGGCTGAAATCAGTCCCTTACCGTCTGCAACTTTATGGTATCCGGCTTTCTCTGCATTATAAGCTGCTGCGCCACCCAACAACGCTGCATCCGCGCTGCCGCCATCCAGCGCTGCCTTCGCATCCGGAATAGACATATTTACAAAATTCACATCATCCAGCGTCATATTGGCTGTTGCCAGATATGATACAAGCAGTTCATGCAGATTTGTTCCGGCCGGTCCTGCAATGGTCTTGCCTCGAAGGTCCTCCGGCGAAGCTATCTTTTCATCTTTCGCAAAGAGAACGAATGCCTCCGGTGCTCTGGAATACATATCAAGAACCTTGATATCTGCTCCATTGGCGGCAGACAGAATTACCGATGTGCCACCCACAGCATATAATACGTCTACATCCCCAGATGCCAATGCCTGCGTCTGATCTGCACCGGATGTGATTTCAGCATATTTAAGATCAACTCCTGGAAGCTCCTTAGAAAAGATCTTCTCATTCTTATCAATGATACTCGGAATATTTAATGGGGATGTAACGTAAGTCATCGTCAAATGATCTACACTCAATGTGTCTTTGCTTCCCTTTTCTTCCACTTCTGCAGCCGTTGTCTCTTCCCCTGATGCCTGGGATGCTGACGGTCCCGCCGCTGCAGTTTCTTCCGTCGCATCCGGATTAGATGACACTGGTACTGATGACGCAGTGCAGCCTGTCAAAGTACTTACTCCCACCATAACCGCAGCTGCCAGCGAAATGATCTTGTTCCATTTCGTCTTCATTCCATTTCTTTCTGATCCAATTCTTCTCATAATTTTCCTCCTCCATTTCTGTAGTCCGCCTGTATTCCGGGTTCTACAAATATATATTTACAGCCATGACAGAAATTATTTCTGTACGGCAAGTAATCCCAATACGGTATTTCGACAATGCAGCATCGATTCCTCTGTCAGTTCACGTCCGGTTTTTTCCGAAAAAAGATCCATCGTGCCCTTTACCACACCATCGCCGATCACCGCAATTCTGTCTGCCAGAAGCAATGCTTCCTCGATACTATGCGTCACAAAAAGTATCCCTGTCCCCAACGTTTTCTGCACACGCATCAACTCCTTCTGCATCGATTCTCGGGTAAAATAATCCAACGCCGCAAAAGGTTCATCCATCAAAAGGAACGATGGCTTCACGGCCAATGCTCTGGCCAATGCACATCGCGCCTGCATACCGCCTGACAGCTGCGAAGGATATGAATTTACAAATTTCTCCAAACCGACTATCGAAAGTATCTTCTCGACATTCTGCCTTTGGGCAGATACTTCCTTCCTGTCTAATCCAAAAACCGTATTCTCATAAACTGTAAGCCATGGCATCAGTCTTGGTTCCTGAAAAACAATTGCCGGTTTTATTCCCTGCATATTTACTTCACCGGAATCCGCCTGCTCCAGTCCACCCACCAAGCGAAGAAGTGTCGTTTTTCCACAACCACTTCGCCCCAGTACCACGGTTATCTTTCCGGCCGGCACCTCCAGATTCAATCCATTCAAAATCCGGATTCGCTCTTCGCCCAGAACATAACCCTTGACCAGATTTTGAATTCCGATACCGGTATCACTGCTATTCCCAGCCATGGCGTGCCACTCCTTTCAGACTATGATTCACACAGATTCCCATCAACAGATCTGTCAGAATCCCAACCGTTCCAATGGCAAGAATTCCAACAATGACTTTGTCAGTTCTCGCCATCTGTTGTGAAAAAAGAATCCGATACCCTAACCCACTGGATGCAGCAATCATTTCCGCTCCAATAATTGCTCTCCAGGCATATCCTAATCCCGTACGGCATCCCACTAGAATATCCGGCATTGCAGCCGGCAATGTGATATGCCAAAAGGAACGGACCGTAGAATAACCAAATGCTTTCCCCACCTCTATCAGTTTCTCATCTACAGAAATAAATCCTTTTACAATACTCAGATAAACAGGGAAAAACGAGGCCAGCACTATGATCACCGTCTTAGTCGTTTCTCCAATTCCAAACCATAAAATCAAAAGAGGCATCATAGCAATAGGTGGTACATTTCGCATAAACTGAAGATTTCCATCAAAAATCCTCGCACTTCCTGGAAAGAATATTCGTACCGATCCCAGAAAAAATGCCAGCAGTAACGAGATTCCGTACCCTTTTAATACTCTGCCAAAACTAATTCCAATGTCTCTCAGTAATTCACCGGAAAGCAGCATTTTCATAAAAACCTGAAATACTCTATCCGGAGATGGCAGCACATAGCGGTTTACCAATCCTGTCTCAGAAAGAATCTGCCATAAAAGCAATAGCAGGATTCCACCTAAAAACGGAATCACTCTCGAAGCATATTCTTTTGAGCACTTCTTTCTGACCAAGCAATTCGTCTTATCGATATCTTGTTCAGTAAAACTACTTTTTCTCCACATAAAAAGCCTCTCGGAATTTAGTTCCGAAAGGCCCGATCTCATACATCTCTATTGTGGCATAATCCGCTCACAAATAAAAAAACTCACAATGCTCTTGCTTGGAATTTTTCAAATTCCTCACCTTCGCAATGTAATGCTTTATTGATTCACAACTCATTCCATGCAGAAAGAATCTACTCCTGTCTTTACCCGGCATTTCCCGAACAACAAGCCTGATTCCAACTTTATGGTCAGAACTAAATATTTAAGACAATACAGTCCGTTTGCGTGGACATTATAGCACAGGGCATCTGTATGGTCAATGAACTATGAACCTCCATCCCCCCTACTCTGATAGAACGCTGATAGATAGCGTTCTGCTTAATGTCCTAAAATAAATTCCATTTGTGTTTCTTTTGGTTTCATGCCCATTTTCTCATAAAAATGTCTGGCACTGTCATTTCCCTCCCACACATTGAGAGTTACTTCATAACATCCTGCTTCTTTTGCCTTCTCTTTTATGAATTCAAACAGCTGCTCTCCTATATGCTGTCCTCTCGCGTTCTGATCCACACAAAGGTCGTCTATAAAAAATGATTTGAATGGAACCATATTATTTGAGAACGGCTGCTCTCGTATTTCACATATGGCATATCCTAATACATCATCCCCGTCGCTTACCATAACATATACCGGCTTCCGATCATTTTTAAACATCTCTTCCAATTCTTCCGTCGTATATTTTATGGTTCCATGAATGAACACATCCGGACGTATATCTGCATGAATTTCCAGAACCTGCTGCAACAACTCTTTAACTCTTGGTATATCTTTTGCAATTGCTCTTCTGATGTACATTTTTCCGTTTACTCTCTTTTACGATTTCTATAATCTTTTTTCATCTGTATTTTGCCAGACAAAGCATATAGGCTAT
>ONLM01000042.1 GCA_900318695.1 uncultured Eubacteriales bacterium
ACTCCCGAATGCCCAAAAAAGGCTATGTGGTCGGTCTGTCAGAAACCTGTGATCTCGACATTACCAAAATTCAAATCAAAGAAATTCTCTCGGTTGTTGACAATGCTATTTCCGTACAGGAACAGTTGATCCGGCTTGCCGCCTGGATGTCCGCCGAATATGGAACCACATTGAACCAATGTCTGAAAACCGTTCTTCCGGTGCGAAAAACCGTTCGCAAGAACGCTCGCCGCATCGATCCTTTGCTCCGCTATCAGAACGAAAAAGACGAGGAGCATACGCTGAATGAAGAACAGGCAAAGGCGGCACTTCAGGTTATCGCGGGTTTTTCAAAATGCTGCAGGGAACTGCCGCATGACAAGGTACCTGCCTATCTGCTTTACGGCATTACCGGATCCGGAAAAACCGAAGTGTACCTTCATGTTATGGAAGCCGTGATCGATGCCGGATATCAGGTCATTCTTTTGATTCCGGAAATATCGCTGACGTACCAGACGGTAATCCGTGTTTCAACTCGGTTCCGCGGAAAAGTTGCCATTCTGAATTCAAAAATGAGTCTTGGCGAACGGTATGAGCAATACCGCCGATGTGAGCGGGGAGAAGTCAGCATTATGATCGGTCCCCGGTCTGCGGTTTTTGCTCCTTTTGAAAAACTGGGGCTCATTATCATGGACGAAGAGCATGAAGGTGCCTATAAATCCGAGACCGCGCCCCGGTATGAAACCCGGGATGTCGCCATGCAGCGTGCCAGAATGGCATCCTGTCCCGTATTATATGGCTCGGCAACGCCGTCTCTCGATGTATATAAAAAGGCTCTGGCGAAAGAAATCACCCTTCTGGAGTTACATCAGCGTGCCAAAACCGGAAGTCAGCTTGCCGAAACCGAAATCATCGATCTACGGGAAGAACTCCGGGAAGGAAACCGCAGTATTTTTTCACGTCGTCTCCATGAACTGATTGGTGAAAAACTGGCACAAAATGAACAGATCATGCTGTTTATGAACCGGCGCGGATATAGCAGCTTTGTAAGCTGCCGAAGCTGTGGAAAGTCTATTCGCTGTCCTCATTGTGACGTCTCTTTAACTTTACATCGGGATCGTATGTTGCGTTGTCATTATTGCGGTTATGAAATCCCTTTAATGAAAAACTGTCCTAACTGCGGTAGTCCCTACCTGGCGCCTTTCGGCTTTGGAACAGAAAAACTGGAAACTCTTGTAAAAGAAACCTTTCCTGCTGCCAAGGTACTTCGTATGGATGCCGATACTACTAAAAACAAGGGCGGACACGAACAGATCCTCGAACAGTTTCGTGCGCACAAAGCCGATATTCTGATTGGAACACAAATGATCGTAAAAGGGCATGATTTTCCGGATGTCACTCTGGTTGGCCTGATTGCTGCAGACTTAAGTCTCTCCGCACCGGATTTTCGTGCTGCCGAACGTACTTTCCAGCTGATCACCCAGGCTGCCGGCCGTGCCGGGCGCGGTGGACGGCGGGGAAATGTTATCATCCAGACATATCAGCCGGACCATTATGCGATTGCTCTTTCCAAAGAGCAGGATTATCAAAGCTTTTTCCGTAAGGAATTTACCTATCGTAAGCTTCTGGGATATCCACCGGTCGAGCATCTTATGACCATTCAGATTCAGTCTAAGGATGAGGATATGCTTGAAATGACCGTGCAGAATACTGTCACTGCATTTAAAAGCAGCTGTACCGCCGCAAAGGCCGAGCTCATTGGCCCATTGAACGCAACCGTATACAAGGTAAACGACATATATCGGAAAATCGTATATATTAAACATGAATCCCATGATATAATTATTCAGTTACGGGATCAGTTTACAGAGACACTTCGAAGGCTTGACCGCAGAGGGCTTTGCCTGTTAAATTATGATCTGCAATAAAAAGAAACTTAAAATAATACATTTCACATAAAGAAAGATAGAGGTTATTTATGGCATTAAGAACAATTCGTATTGAAGGAGAAGATGATATCCTTACCAAGCAGTGTAAGCCGGTGAGCAAAATGACCGACCGGACAAAGGAGCTCATCAGTGATATGTTTGAGACTATGTACCACGCAAACGGTGTCGGTCTCGCAGCTCCGCAGGTAGGTGTTCTTCGTCAGATTTTTGTTGTCGATATCGGCGATGGAAAACGTTTTGTCTGCATCAATCCGGAAGTAACACCGGTAGGCGACGAAGTACAGACCGGCGAAGAGGGCTGTCTTTCCGTTCCAAACAAGGAAGGTATTGTTACCCGCGCCATGAAAGTCCATGTAAAGGCTCTGGATATCAATATGGAGCCGTACGAATTCGATGCAGAAGGTCTTTTAGCCCGCGCTATGCAGCATGAGAATGATCACCTGGCCGGCATTATGTATACCAGCCTTGTCGAGGGTGAACTGGAAGATGTCGAATACGAAGCTTTGGAAGAAGCGGATTGGGAGGAATAAGCGGACGCATGAATATTGTGTTTATGGGAACACCGGACTTTGCTGTGTCCACCCTGGACGCTGTATATAATGCCGGTCACAAAATTTCTTTAGTCGTAACACAACCGGATCGTCCGAAAGGACGTCACGGAGAAGTGCAGAAATCCGATGTACGCATACAAGCCGAAAAATACGGCATTCCGGTCATAACTCCGGAGCGTATCCGAAAGGAACCGGAAGCCATCGAGACATTAAAAAACTGCGCCCCGGATGTTATCGTTGTAACTGCCTTTGGACAGATTCTGCCACAGGAGATCCTTGATATTCCTAAGTATGGATGCATCAATGTGCATGCATCACTTCTTCCGAAATACCGCGGTGCCTCCCCGATTCAATGGGCTGTTTTAAACGGAGAAAAAGAGAGCGGTGTCACCACCATGATGATGGATGCCGGTCTTGATACAGGCGACATCCTTCTCCAGAAGGCTCTTCCTCTGGATGCCAAAGAAACCGGCGGAAGTCTTTTTGATAAGCTTGCTTCTTTAGGCGGAGAGCTCATTGTTGAAACCTTAAAGCAACTGGAAGAAGGAACTCTTCCCAGAACACCGCAGGACGATTCTGTTGCAACCAAAGTCGGTCTTTTTACAAAAACCTCCGGTCAGATGGATTGGTCGCAGGATGCCGATGTTCTGGAGCGTAAAATCCGTGGATTAAATCCATGGCCTTCTGCTTTTACCTTCTTAGGAGGAAAGCAATTAAAGCTCTGGGATGCCGATGTCGTTTCACAGGACACGGTAAAAACAGATTCGTTTACCCCCGTTGCAGCCGCTTCCTATGATAGAAATGGTGCCGCAGATCTGACTCAAATCTCCGGCCGTATCTATTCAAACGGAAAACGCCTCATTATTCTTTGCGGCAAGGATGCGCTTGAAATCCGGTCATTGCAGCTCGAAGGAAAGAAACGAATGACTACCGAAGAATTCTTACGCGGTCATCGCTTTTCAACAGGAGGTTAAGTCATTTTAAACCATAAAGATAACGAGAAAAATCATTCCCGTTCCCATACTGTTTCTGCTCATTCCCATGCCCCGGCAGGAGAGCAGAAACATTTGCATATAAAAAAAGAAGCTTCCGGAGCACAAAAAAAGCCGAACGTGAAAGCAAGTAATGAGCGGGCGCTTACTGCGGACATTCTTAACCGCATCTTGGAAAAGAAGGAATTTTCACATCTTGTTCTTCGGGAGGCTTTGGAACATTCTTCTCTTGATGAACGTTCCAAGGCATTTATTACACGTCTCACAGAGGGAACGATTGAATATACCATTCAGATCGACTTTATTTTAAATCATTACTGCAGTACCAAAACCAAGAATATGCATCCTGTGATCCGCACCATTCTCCGTATGAGCGTTTATCAGATTCTCTACATGGACAAGGTGCCGGTAAGCGCTGCAATCAATGAAGCCGTAAAACTGGTAAAGACGGACCCGGAGCGAAAAGTCCGTTTCCTTTCCGGCTTTGTCAATGCCGTCCTCCGAGCCATCGGCAAGGATCAGGAAACGATCCGGACCGATCTCCGGCATACCGGAAAAACACCGGCTTATATTCGCTTCAGTACACCGCTTTGGCTCTATGATTATCTGCGTTCGATATATGGCAAAGAGGAAACCGAACGTATGCTGGCATGGTTTCTGGAGGGCAAAAAGGAAAACTATGTCCGTTTTCAGGACGGCCATATGGAAACCATGGATGGCAACATCGTAAATACCGAAGCCTTTCGTTCCGGTGAGATCACCATTCAGGATTATGCTTCCCAGCAGGTCGGCAATTTCGCCGCACCGGAAGAGGGCAGCTTTATCGTGGACGTGTGCGCCGCCCCCGGAGGCAAGAGCTGTCATTTGGCCTCTCTCCTCCATGGCACCGGAATGGTGGATGCCCGTGACCTCACAGAAGATAAAGTACGCCTTATCAAAGAAAACATAGAGCGTTTAAACCTTCATAATATCCGGGCCAAGGTTCATGATGCCCGTATTCCGGATCCTTCTCTGCTGGATGCACAAGGGCACGGCACCGCAGATCTTGTCCTTGCAGATCTACCATGCTCCGGACTTGGTATTATCAGCAAAAAACCGGACATCCGTTTTTCTGCTTTCCGGGAAGAATTCGTGCAGCTTCAAAAACTGCAGCGTGAAATCCTTACAACGGTATCCCGTTATGTTAAACCGGGCGGACGACTGATCTATTCCACCTGTACCCTCAGCGCAGAAGAAAATGAGCAGAACCGCGACTGGATTCAGGAAACCTTAGGATGCAAGCTCATCAAAGAACAGAAATTTTTGCCCGGACTTCCTTCGGACGGTTTTTATATTTGTATATTTCAAAAGGATTAAATGGAAAATTTACGCGATTTAGATTTCAATGAATTAACAGAATTATTGACAACGATGGGAGAGAAGGCTTTCCGTGCTAAACAGCTTTATCAATGGCTGCATGTAAAACTTGCCAATGGCTACGACGAAATGACCGATCTCTCCAAATCACTGCGTGCCCGTCTGGCGGAAACCCACAGCGCCGCTTTACCGGAAGCCGTTGAGATTCTCACATCCAAAATCGATGGTACAAAAAAATTCATTTTCCGTATGCATGACGGACATGTAATCGAATCCGTATGGATGAAGTATCAGCACGGAAATTCCGTCTGTATTTCCAGCCAGGTCGGATGCCGTATGGGATGCCGTTTCTGTGCCTCAACCCTTGACGGACTGGCCAGAAATCTGAGCAATGGTGAAATGCTTTCGCAGATTTATCAGATTCAGCGGTTGACGGGAGAACGCGTGGATAACATTGTCATTATGGGCTCCGGTGAACCGCTCGACAACTACGATAATTTCACTAAATTTGTCCGGATGATCTCCGATGCGGACGGATTACATATTTCCCGTCGTAATATCACCGTATCAACCTGCGGTCTTGTTCCGCGAATCCGCCAGCTGGCAGATGAAAACTACGGTATCACACTGGCTTTAAGCCTTCATGCTCCGAACGACGAAACCCGCCGCACATTAATGCCGATTGCCAACAAATATTCTCTATCCGAAATCATGCCGGCAATCAGCTATTATTTTGAAAAAACAGGGCGCCGTGTAACTTTTGAATATTCTGTCGTGCAGGGCGTGAACGATAATAAAAACGAAGCCATGCAGCTTGTAGAACTGATCCAGGGAATGAAAGGACAGGGACATCTTCAGTGCCATGTAAATCTGATTCCCGTAAATCCTATCAAAGAACGAGACTGGAAACGCCCGGATCGGAGCAAGATTGAAGCCTTCCAGCATCTTTTGGAGCGTCATGGCATCGCCGCCACGATCCGCCGTGAAATGGGTTCCGATATTTCCGGAGCCTGCGGCCAGCTTCGCCGTGATTATCTGAATTTATAAACCTCAGGAGACGCAATGGAGTATTTTGCAAAAACGGATAAAGGACAACGGAGACGCATGAATCAGGATTACGTCTTTGCTACCGGTCAACCGGTAGGTGTGCTTCCAAACCTGTTCCTTCTTGCCGACGGAATGGGTGGCCACAAAGCCGGCGATTATGCTTCCCGTTACCTTGTAGAAGAATTAAAAAAGTATTTTTCCACAGCGGCACCACAGCCGGAAATTCGTGTGATGCAGGACGGTATCAGCCGTATCAACACGGCCCTTTACCGTCTCAGTCAGGAAAATGAAAGTCTGAACGGTATGGGCACCACTATGGTGATTGCCATTATTGAAGGCCGTACTTTAACCGTGGGCAATATCGGCGATTCCCGTGCTTATCTTATCCACGGAAACACGATCCATCAGATCACGAAGGATCATTCCTATGTAGAGGAAATGGTGGAGCGTGGTTTTATGCGCCGGGGATCCAAAGATTATATGAACTCCAGAAACATTATCACCAGAGCGGTAGGGATAGAGCCTACCGTTTCTGCCGATTTTTTTGAGCTCGAACTGCAGGAGGGGGATTTTCTCCTTCTTTGTTCGGATGGTCTATCTAATATGGTAGACAACGAAAGCATCAAAAACATTGTCCGGGATTACAGTTCTGTTCAGGAAAAGGTCCTCGCATTGATCGATATGGCAAATATTAACGGCGGCAAGGATAATATCGGCGTCGTCTTAGTGGATCCGTTTGGAGAGGAGGCCCCGGTATGATGATTCAAGAGGGACAGACTCTCAACGACCGTTATGTAATAAAGAGCCTCATCGGACAGGGCGGCATGAGCTTTGTCTACCGGGCGGAAGACCGGAAGATGGGTCGTACCGTAGCGCTTAAGGTCCTCAAGGAGGAGTATTGTGAAGATGAAGAATTCATCCGGAAATTCCAGAATGAGGCACAGGCTGCTGCCAAGCTGAACCATCCGAATATTGTTGCCGCCTATGATGTTGTCGACCATGACGATCTTAAGCTTCACTATATCGTCATGGAACTTGTCGATGGAATCACTCTTAAAAACTACATCCAGCGAAAAGGAAAGCTTTCCAGCCGGGAAACCATCCGCATTGCCCTTCAGGTTGTCAGTGGCATGGAGCAGGCCCATAAAATGGGAATTGTGCACCGTGATATCAAACCGCAAAACATCATGGTATCCGCCGACGGCTCCGTTAAGGTTGCCGATTTCGGCATTGCCCGTGCCGCAACGCAGCAGACCGTCAATGCAACCGTCATGGGATCCGTGCATTATATTTCTCCGGAACAGGCCCGCTCCGGCATTGCGGACGAGCGTTCCGACATTTATTCCTTTGGCTGCACCATTTATGAAATGCTTACCGGGCAGGTTCCGTACGATGGCGATACTTCCGTTTCTGTCGTTTTCGCTCATCTCGAAAACAGAATTCCTCATGTAAGAGATCTTGTTCCGGACGTTTACCCGGCTCTGGACCTTGCAGTCTATAAGTGTATGCAAAAAAAGGCTGACCGCCGTTATCAGCATATCGACAAACTGGGGGACGATCTGGAATGCGCTTTGAAGGATCCTTCCGGAAGCTTCATGCATGACGCAGCACCGGAAGAACTGGGGGAAACCCGTGTACTTTCCGAAAAAGAGCTAACCGAACTAAAAGAACGAAAGAGCAGGAAAAAAGCACACAGCCGGGAATCCGACCCGGATTCCAATGCAGTCAAAGCCAATATCTCCGTTCTTTATCGCGGCATTGCCCTTGTCTGCATAATTTTTATCGTCATCCTGCTTTTTGTCATCGGGCGTAATATCTATACCTTCCTTCATGCCGGACAGAATCTGGATGCCCCGACAGCTGCAGTAACCACGGCGGAAGTCAGTACGGCAGAAGTCAACATTACCATCTCGGCATTGGATAACCATCTGCAGGACATCATCGGAAGCAGTATTGAAGAAGCCGAAAAGGATCTTTCCGAGTATGACATTCACCTTGTTCCGGAAAAGGAGGAATTTTCCGATCGCTACAATGAAGGCCTGATCATCGGATATCATGACGGAAATTATGAAAACGGAGATACCATTAAGGTTACTCTCTCTAAAGGCCCGCTGACGATCGTCTTTTATGATCCGCAGCATCCGGAGGACCTTGATAATCTGCACTCCATTGAAATTCATGATCTGGAAAAGCAGCTCCAGGAACGTGGAATAAAGGACTACAGCATTAAAGAGGAGTATTCCGCTTCGGTTCCTGCCGGTAATGTCATCCGCACCAACAAACCGGATAGTTCCGGCACGGATAAGCTCGAAATCACGGTATCAAAGGGATTGGATGAAACCAAAACCGTCGTGCCTTCCCTTCTTCAAAAAACAGAGGAGGACGCGGTACGCGCATTGAAAACCGCCGGACTTTATGCCGGTGATATTCGCTATGCACCGTCCGACACCGTACCGGAAGGCAACGTGAGCCATCAAGACATCGATGCCGGCACCGTCGTGGATCAGGCAGATCAGATCAGCTTTACCGTTTCCTCCGGTCCAAACGGAGAATCCCGTGTGAAATCCGCTTCCGGAAATGATTCCGGTAAAGAAGGGAACGATGACCACTGGTATTCCAGCGTAAATCAGGCAGTCATGCTGGGCAGCGGTCTCACCGGCCCGGGCACGCAGGAAACCATGCTCGTATCCATCCGGCTCCGTCAGGATGTTAACGGTGAAGAACGTTATACTACTCTGCAACAGCCACGTTCCTACGAGATGGGCACCGAACTTCAGGTTGTATTCAGTTCCATTAAGGGTGAACCGAATGTACCGCTCGGTGTTGTCGAAGTTGTCGACGCTTCTTCCGACACCGTACTTTATTCATTTAATTGTGTTTTCCAGCCACGCTGAATAGGTATCAATACATGTCATTAACAGGAAAAATATTTAAAGGTATCGGTGGATTCTATTATGTCCACACAAGTGAGGGCGACTACGAATGTCACGCCAAAGGTATTTTCCGAAACCGAAAGGAAAAGCCTTTGGTCGGCGACATTGTCGAACTTGAGCCCGTAAAAGACTCCGAAAAGGACTTTACCGGAAGTATCATCCGGATCCTTCCTCGGAAAAATCAGCTGATCCGGCCGGAAGTTGCAAATGTAGATCAGGCTGTCGTGGTCTTTGCTTTAAAGCATCCGGATCCAAATCTCAACCTTTTGGACCGCTTCTTGATCAACATGGAAAAACAGAACATCCCCGTTGTGATTTTTTTCAATAAATGCGACCTTCTGAAGCAGGATGAGACCCCTTGCCGGAATGAAGGTCCGGCGTCTACGGAAGAAAAGCGAAAGAAAAAAAGTTTTATTCCGGAGATTCACAGTAAACATCCGGAACGGATACCGGAAATCTACCGCCGTGCCGGATACCGGGTATTGGAGATCAGCACGAAAAACGAAGATTCTCTTCCGGCCATCCGAGAAGTCCTGCAGGGCAAGACCACCGTCTTATCCGGTCCGAGCGGCGTCGGAAAATCTTCCCTTACCAATCTCATTCATCCGGAAGCCAATATGGAAACCGGCGAGTTGTCAAAAAAAATCGCCCGCGGCAAAAACACCACGCGCCATACTGAGTTCTTTTACATTGACGACAACAGCTATGTGCTGGATACCCCGGGATTCACCTCTCTTTATGTTACAGAAATCCCACCGGAACGTTTAATGTATTATTTTCCGGAATTTGAGTCTTACCGCACCGACTGCCGCTTCAACACCTGCGTACATATTGGCGAACACGACTGCGCTGTCAAACAGGCCGTTGCCGATGGTCAAATTGCAGAAGAGCGCTACAGCAGTTACGTTTTGTTATATGAAGAACTGAAAAGTCAGAGACATTACTGATTGTATGCACTTTACAAATCTAAATTTAAGCTTTATAGGAGACATCATGGAAAATCATCTTTCACCATCTATTCTTGCAGCAGACTTTGGAAATCTTTCGCAGAATCTGCAGGCGGCCGAAGAGGGCGGTGCCCGCTATTTTCATTTCGACATCATGGACGGAAGTTTTGTCCCGAATATTTCTTTCGGCATGCCGGTTATTCATTCCCTGCGCAAAAACTCCAAGGCCTTCTTTGACGTCCATATGATGGTCGATGATCCGGATCGCTACGTACAGGCTGTAGCCGATGCCGGCGCCGATGGCATCACCGTACATCAGGAAGCCTGCACCCACCTCGACCGTACATTAAATCATATTCATGAATGCGGCCTAAAAGCCGGCGTTGCATTAAATCCGGCCACTCCTATTTCAACCCTTTCCTGTGTTCTTCCTCTGGTGGATCTCGTTCTGATCATGTCCGTAAACCCGGGCTTCGGCGGTCAGAAACTGATTCCATATACTTTAGATAAAATCCGTGCCCTTCGTGATTACCGCGAAAATGCAAAGCTCCACTTCAGCATCGGTATCGATGGCGGAGCAACCACAGAAAACGTACAGGAAATTATAGATTGCGGAGCAAACTTCATCATTGCCGGTTCCGCCGTTTTCAGACCAAACGATCAGATTGCCGCCAATGTCAAAGCCTTCCGGAAAATTATGGGCGAAAACCCAGAAGGGGAGAATAAATCTTGAAGCGTCTTGCCGTAATGAACGATCTGAGCGGTGTCGGCCGCAGCTCTCTGGCGATTGAATTACCGGTTATTTCCGCCTTGCATGTACAGGCTTGTCCGGTTCCGACTAAAATTCTCAGCAACCATACCGGATTTTCTCACGTCGCGCAGACGGATGCCGCCCCTTCTCTAAAAGATTATTTCCACGCCTGGTCCGAAAATGGATTCTATATGGACGGTCTCCTTGCCGGCTATCTGGGACATCCGGATCAGGCTGCGGAAATCCTTCAATATTTCTCCGACCTCCGCGAGACAGCCGCCGCTCTAGGAAAACAAAAGCCGGTTCTTTTATTGGATCCTGTTATGGCGGACCACGGAAAATTATATAAAAACATGGACGAACGCTATATCACTGCCGCACAAGCACTCATGGCGGAAGCCGACGTTTGTTTTCCGAATCTTACCGAAGCCGCTTTGATCGCGGACTGTGATTACGAAGCCCTGCAGGAAACCCTGCTTTCCTGTCAGAGTGATGCCGGACGAGCAATGGTTCTGCATGCCGTCTTTTCCGAATTACAGCATTTCACAAAGGGTGATATCGTAATTACCGGAATAGAGGATGGCGAATCACTGCTCAATGTTCTCTCTTCCAAAGACGGAGAGTTGCATTTCTTTCGGAATGAAAAAACAGGGCAGAACCGTCCGGGTACCGGAGATCTGTTCAGTGCCATTGTCAGTGCGGAATACATAAACGGAATACCGCTTTCGGAATCTATTCCGCATGCAGGACATTTTATTGCTGATGCCATAGCCTATTCAGAGAAGCAGAATATTCCCGTAATGCATGGTGTGCAATTTGAGGACCTACTTGAAAACTTGCACATTTAACGCTATGATTAACAGGTATGCAAACGGTTCGGAATGGAATTCCGGCATTTTCGCATACGGATCAAAACAAAAATTCCAGGAGGATATGAGGGTCTTATGTTAGACATTAAATTTGTCAGAGAGAATCCTGATCTTGTAAAAGAAAACATCAAGAAAAAGTTCCAGGATGAGAAGCTTCCTCTGGTTGATGAAGTCATCAAGTACGATGCCGAAGCCAGAAAAGTACAGCAGGAGGCTGATGAACTTCGTGCTAAGAAGAATCAGGTATCAAAGCAGATCGGTGCATTAATGGCACAGGGTAAAAAGGAAGAAGCTGCTAAGATCAAGGAAGAAGTCTCTGCATACTCCGCAAGACTCAAGGAACTTGAGGAGCAGGAGCCTAAGCTTCAGGAAGAAGTAACCAAGCGGATGATGGTCATCCCGAATATCATCGATCCTTCTGTTCCTATTGGCCCGGATGATACTCATAATGTTGAAAATGAGCGTTTTGGTGAGCCGGTCGTTCCAGACTTTGAAGTACCTTACCATACCGATATTATGGAGTCCTTCGGCGGTATTGATCTTGATGCCGCAGGCCGTGTAGCCGGAAACGGTTTCTATTATCTGATTGGCGACATTGCCAGATTACATTCTGCAATTCTCAGCTACGCCCGCGACTTTATGATCGGCAGAGGCTTTACTTATGTCATTCCTCCTTATATGATTCGTTCCAAAGTTGTTGATGGCGTAATGTCTTTCTCTGAAATGGATGCCATGATGTATAAGATCGAGAATGAAGATCTTTATCTCATCGGTACTTCCGAGCATTCCATGATCGGTCGTTTCATTGATCAGATTCTGCCGGCAGATCAGCTTCCTCTGACTCTGACTTCCTATTCTCCTTGCTTCCGTAAGGAAAAAGGTGCACACGGAATCGAAGAGCGTGGCGTTTATCGTATCCACCAGTTCGAGAAGCAGGAGATGATCGTTGTTTGTGAGCCGGAAGACGCTATGCATTGGTATGAAATTTTATGGAAAAACACGGTAGATTTCTTCCGTTCCATGAATATTCCGGTTCGTACACTGGAGTGCTGCTCCGGTGATCTTGCCGATCTTAAGGTTAAGTCATGCGACGTAGAGGCTTGGTCTCCTAGACAGAAGAAATACTTCGAAGTTGGTTCTTGCTCGAATCTTTCCGATGCGCAGGCTCGCCGTCTTAAGATCCGTGTAAAGGGTAAGGATGGAAAGATCCATCTTGCAAATACCTTAAACAACACTTGCGTTGCACCACCTCGTATGTTGATTGCATTCCTTGAGAATATGCTTCAGGCCGATGGTTCCGTAGTGATTCCGGAAGTTCTGCAGCCATATATGGGCGGAACAAAGGTTCTGATTCCAAAGTACAATTCCATCACAGGAAAGAAAAACTAAGTTTTTTTATTTCGATCCGGGGAAATTCCCCGGATCGTTTTTTGTTAAGGTTTTGTTAATTGTTTGCCTATTTTCTCTGTACTATACTAGAGTCGTATTCAACAACGAGGTGTATTATGAATAATCCGACCATTATGATCAAGGTCAGAGATCTGTATAAAATCTATAGCATTGGAGAAAATAAGGTCTATGCGCTGAACGGAATCAGCTTTGACGTATACAAAGGTGAATTTATCGCCATTGTCGGAACTTCCGGATCCGGTAAATCTACCTGTCTTAACATGCTTGCCGGACTGGAAAAGCCAAGCAAAGGCATAATCCAGATTGGTCAAAAAAGAATCGATCGTATGAACGAACGTGAGCTTGTTGCCTTCCGCCGTCAAAACGTCGGTTTCATTTTTCAAAGCTACAATCTGCTCGGTACGATGAATGCCATCGAAAATGTCGCCATGCCCTTGATGTTTCGCGGCCTGCCGGAAGAAGAACGTTTTCGGCTCGCACGAATTTACATGAAACAAATCGGCATTCTGGATCAGGAAAAGCACATGCCGAACCAAATGTCCGGAGGCCAGCAGCAGCGTGTCGGCATCGCACGCGCATTAGTCATTGATCCGAAAATCATCTTTGCCGATGAACCCACCGGAAATCTGGACTCCCATACCACCGACGATGTTTTGCACTTGATGCAGTCCATAGTACGGGAAAAGAATAAAACTCTGATCATGGTCACACATGATCCGCACATTGCAAGCTTTGCCGATCGGCAAATCCGCGTCGTCGACGGAAAAATTGTTGAAACCATCATCAATCCGGAAAGCCCGATCGAACAACAGATCCTCAAAGAAACCGGAGCAGAACCGTTTGCCGAAGTCCACACAGCAGACTCCGACCAAGTCTCCGGTAAATTATAAAAACAGAAAGGCCCGCCTTATGACAAGATTCTGTACTCGCTATAATTTCCTTCGAAAATTCTGCTTATTTCTATCCATGCTATTGCTTTGTATCCTTTTTGCCGCTATACCGGCAAGGGCTGCTTACGTAGATACCAACCTGAATACTTTTATTCACGATGCGGAAGATACGCAAATCGGTTATATAGGGCAGGACATGCAGTTTCACGTCCGTATCGGATACAACGGCGTGAACGGATTGTATAATCCGCCTACCGAAAGCATCAATAATGTCCGCGTACGTCTTTCCAACGACCAGAACTATCTTGTCACCAGTGAATCCAAAGCCGGCACCGGACCGAAAAACAACCCTTATGATGCTGATTCCGACGATGAATCTGCCGCACATGATGCCTACGAAGAAGGCTGGAAGGCCGGCATCAAACGTGCCTATAATGCCTCCCTCGGCCTGACGTATCCGATCGATGGCGGAAAATATCCATTTGAGATCAACGCTTCCGTTTTTTCGCAGGAACAGTCCAGAAAGTCTCTGAAAAAGGGCGAATACATGGATGTGATTTTTAATGTCACCATCCGTTCCGACGCCGAGCCCGGCTATTATGGAATTCCGGTAACCATCTGGTACGATATTCCAAGTAATTCCACCGGTAATTTCGGTTCTCTTTTAAAAACTGAATTCGTCAATGTTTATATTCGATCTCAGGGTGAAGTCAAGGATCCGAAAACCACCACCTATGACCGGGCCTTTGCAATCGGTGAAAATCAGCAGACTCCGCAGGGACGTTACGGCACCGTCATGAATTATGGCGTGAACTTTCGAAATACCACGGACCGTACCCTGTACGACGTCAAAGTCGCCATGAGTACCTCACTTCCGGAAGATCAGGCTATGCAGCCTACGGCTAATGCAAAAGCCTCCGCAGAAAGAGCCTTTCCTTTTGAAATCAGCCAGTCTAATTATGATCAGACTTTCACGGAGATTGCATCTGGACAGACCATCACGGCACCTTATTCCATGACAATCAAGCGGAATGCCGCACCGGGATACTATCCGATTCTTTATATCGTCTCGTACAAACAGACTCCAGGCGGAACTGTCACAAACGAAGAACGGTACACCAACTTCGTAAAAATCGATAATGACGGCATGATCGATCAGGACTCCATTTTGGGAGAATTCAGCGAAAACAATCGAACAAAAGCCCGTCTGATTGTACAGTCCTTCCACACAGATCCGGAAGTCATATATGCTGGACAACCGTTTACTCTGTACCTTACCATGGCCAATGCCTCGCAGGACATCAATGCTTCCAATATTCTGTTTTCTCTGGAATCAGAAAAAGCCAACAACTCTGCCGTATTTAACATCGCGGGCGGTGCAAACTCCATTGTTGTAAATCAGCTTGCAGCGGGCAAAAGCAAAGATTTGACCATTTCTATGGTGGCAAGCGCCGGAGTGGATCCTCGATCCTATACCATTACGGTAAATGAAAAATACGATTCCCCACAATTTAAGAACGCCTCAGAAAAAGTCACGCTTGATATCAATGTAAACCAGGTATCCCGGCTCAGCTGTTCCAACTTCAGTATCACACCGGAATCCGTTTCCGTCGGAAACCAGGCAGATATCATGTTTGGCATCAATAACACCGGTAAAGTCACTCTTTACAATGTAGAAGCCGTATTTGAAGCTGACTCCATTGGTTCCACCAGCAGCTACGTGGGCAACATCAAACCCGGTGAAACCGGTAATGTCGACGTCATGGTAACCGGCACTGCTCCCACCAATGACGATGGAAAAATTCCGGTCACCATCAAATATGAAGACGTGAACGGCAATCCTTTCACCTCGGAAACTTCTGTAAATCTGTATGTTACAGAACCGGTAGAAGAGGACTACAACAATATGAATGACGACACGAATTCTTCCGGTCAGAATAAAGCCGGATGGCTGAATCTCAAAACCGGTATTGGCGCTCTAGTCATCCTGGGAGCAGCCGGATTCGGATTCTATACCTTTAAAAAGAAGCATAGAAAAAAAGACGAGTTGAATAACGATGAGATTATCTGATCTGTTTAAAATCGCATATACGAATCTCCGCCGTCGGCGCACCAGAACATTGCTTACCGTTCTGGGCGTCGTCATTGGCACGGCTTCCATTGTAGTTATGTTAAGCCTGGGTCTGGGCATGAGTGATCTTCTGCTGAAAAGCTACCAGAATTCCGGTTCGCTGAATATGATCAATGTTTTAAACTATGGTTCTTCCAGTCAGGGAGATCATGCACTGCAGCTTACGGACGAGAGTATCAAAAGTTTTGAATCCATCCCTCACGTGGTTGGAACCTCCCCGGCCTTGCAGGTTTCCGTGGAGGCGAAATCCGGCGCGTATAGCTCCTCATATGAAATCATTGGCGTATCGCAAAGATTTCTGCAGGAAATCAAGCTGAAAAGCGGCTCCCTGCCGAAACCAAATCAGTCGACGCTGTCCATCGTCTACGGAAATACCGTTGTAAATACCTTTTATAAAAACAACGATTGGGAACATCCGGCCAAAATCGATCCCGATAAAGATACGATTTTTTACCGTTTTCCGGAAGACACCGTATCACAGCAGAAGAGTAACGGGAGCGATACTTCCGCAGCCGTAAACCCTCTTACAAACAAAAAATATCTTATTGATACCGCCGGTGTCATGAAAGGCGGTCCGGATGAGTACAGTGATACTTCCATGTACTGTTTTGCAGACATCGATACCTTTAAAAATTTTCTTCGAAAAATCTACAAAAAAAATCTGGTTCCGAATCCGGCATTGAACAAAAACGGAAAACCGTTTCGCTATTATGTCTACGACACCGCATATGTTTTTGTAGATGATATGAATAACGTTACGACCGTTCAGAAAGCCATTTCCGATCAGGGCTACACCGCCTATTCCAACATGGAATGGCTGGAACAGGCCAAGCAGAGCATGAATATCATTCAGATGGTTCTGGGCGGTATCGGTGCCGTTTCCCTGTTGGTCGCCGCCATTGGAATTATGAACACAATGATGATGTCCATTTACGAACGCACTAAAGAAATCGGCGTCATGAAGGTTCTGGGCTGTGACATGAAAGACATTCGAAATATGTTTCTCACAGAATCCGCTATAATCGGTTTTTTCGGCGGCAGTTTCGGTGTTCTCATCAGTTACCTCATTTCTTTTGTCATTAATCGGCTTACGGCCGGCAGCAGCTCCGATCTGACCATGGGCTTAAACGGTAATATTTCATCCATACCACCATGGCTAAGCGGAATTGCCATCGTATTTGCCATTTTTGTAGGAACACTTTCCGGATATTTCCCATCGGTTCGTGCCATGAAGCTGAGCCCTTTGCAGGCAATTCGAAACGAATAGTACCAAAACTCCGTGTTTTGCTTGTTTATCCTTATTTTGAGTGCTATAGTTATAAAAATTTAACAACAATTTCATAATTACAGGGGAGATAGACCATGCTTAAGGTTGCAAAGTTCGGTGGCAGCTCCTGCGCAAGTGCGGAGCAGTTTCAGAAAGTTAAAAACATTATCATGCAGGATCCGGGACGTCATTATATCGTTGTTTCTGCCCCCGGCAAGCGTAATTCCGGTGATACCAAGGTCACAGATATGCTGTATCAGCTCTATGATGCCGTAAAAAGCAGCTCCGGAGTTGACGAAATTCTCAGCAGAATTCAGACACGTTACGAAGACATCATTCACGGCCTCGGCATGGATTTCAGCCTCGCTGATGATTTTCAGCTCATCCGTGAAACGCTGGAACAGGGTGCCAACCGGGACTACGCAGCCTCCCGCGGTGAATATCTGAATGCAAAGCTTATGGCTGCATATCTGGGTTTCCACTTTATTGATGCCTCCCACTGTATTAAATTCAACAGCGATGGCAGTTGTGATTTCGAGGAGACCAATCGTTGCACTGCAGAAGTCTTAAAAGACGTTGACTACGCCGTACTTCCCGGTTTTTATGGTGTCGATCACGCCGGCAGAACCATCACTTTCTCCCGTGGCGGCTCCGATGTCACCGGTTCGCTTATTGCTGCTGCCATCCACGCCGATCTTTATGAAAACTGGACGGATGTGTCCGGTTTCCTTGTAGCGGATCCTCGTATCGTACACGAACCGGAAGTCATCGATTATATCACCTATCGCGAGCTTCGTGAGCTCAGTTATATGGGTGCCGGTGTTCTGCACGAAGATGCCATCTTCCCTGTCCGTAAAGAAGGCATTCCCATTCAAATTAAAAACACCAATCGCCCGGAGGATCATGGCACAATGATCGTTGCAAACACCCTAAAAAAGCCGCGCTATATCATTACCG
>ONLM01000086.1 GCA_900318695.1 uncultured Eubacteriales bacterium
CCGCTGCAGCGGAAAGATCTCCGGACGCATATCGGCAGCACCTTCGGCGTTATTTGCCCGAACGCCAAACTGAAGCTTTCCTTTTCCGCCGGCAATGCGATGCATGATTTCGACATAAGTTTTGAGTGCCTTCTGCTCGCTTCCGGCAATGTCATAAACCCGGGTCTCGGTATCGCGGGATTCCGTCAGCAAGGCAATGGCACGAGCCAGATCCCGTATTTCAAGATAATTCCAGATCTGCGTGCAGGGACCCAGTATGGTGTCCTGCCCCTTTTGTGTATTCTGAATCACCGTGTTTACGAGACTTGTGGGATGATCCCCATAACCGTAAACGCTATAGATCCGCATATGAATAAATTGCATATACTCCACGGCATTTCCATTTTCTTCCGGAGATCCTGATCCCGGATATCCGCTTTCTGCGGAGTCGAAATCCGAGGCAGCGTGTTCCTCTTTCTTCCGGGCCAGAATCTGATCCATAAGACTTTGTTCCATGGCCCAGCGGCCAAAGGCAAGCTTGGCCTTTCCGTATTGGCTTACCGGCTTCGGCATCCGATGATTTCCGACACCGTATTCTGCCTGTGAACCGGCAAAAAGGAAGCGGCGGCAGGACAGAAGTCTGGCCATGACATACGCTTTTTTAGCATTGGCAATGTTCCGGATCTGGGTGTCCACATCCTGCCGTCCGGCAGAGCCGATCCCATCCCAGGAGAAGTGTATCCAGGCATCCATAGCCGGCATATCGTCCGGCATAACCTCCCGGTAATGCTTCTCGGCATCCGTTCCGGTTTCCACTTCCGGCAGTTCATCAAAGTCAAAATGCACAATGCGGAGATTTTCCAACCCCTCCTGATGAAGCTTCTTTTCATTTCTGCTGCCCGGGCGTACCACACCCAGAACATCATGTCCCTCTGCCAGAAGCTTTTTTGCTGTGTAAATCCCTAAAAAACTGGTCACTCCAGTGATGATAATTCGCATAATTTTTCCTTTAATCGGTGCGTTTCACGATCATGATCCGGTTCATTTCCTCTTCCGGAAGGAACGGGCTCATATCTTCCAGCGGAGGGCTCACGAGAGATCCGTCCGGAAGGCGCTTGGCACTGGATTTCGGCAGGAACTGCTGATCCATGGTAACAAAAACCTCACAGATCGCCGGTCCTTCGATGGCAAGCGTTTTATCCAATGCGTCCGAAAGCTCTGCATTGGATGAAGCACGGACATACGGATACCCGTAAGCTTCGGCAAGCTTTTTCATATCCGGAAAACTAAGATCCGGCTTACCGTTCTCCAGGCCGCTGTCGATTCCGACACCAACCATAGGATGATTTCCGAAAAGATTTGTCTGTGTCTGACGGATACTGTGATAGCCGCCGTTATTAATCAGAAAAATCTTGATCGGCATCTGATGATGAATGATGGTCTGCAGTTCCTGCAAATTCATCTGAATGCTTCCGTCTCCGGTGAGAAGGATAATGTCATGCTTCTCATAAGCCGGATACTCTTCTTCTCGGCCGGTCCAGTAAGGATCCCGATTTTCTGCATTGTGACGTTCCTGCGCACTTTCCCGGGTTGCATAATCGTGTCCGTCCGGACCATGAACCGCCGCGCAGGCACCTATGGCCGCCGGAAGTCCGTAGCCCATGGAGGCCACGCCATCCTGCGAAATAAAACGGGTTCCGTTTTTGATGATATAGGCCTGTCCACCGGCTACGCAGGGACTGCCGTTTCCGACAACGGTGATCTGCCCTTCGGCAAGCTTTCCGGACAGGATGTCAATGAGTGCATAGACATTGGCTCCCTGATCTGATGAAACGAAGTGCTCCGGAAGAACCGTCGGATAGTTGGCGACATAAAAACGGGTAGTATCCAGCCAGCTGAGATTTTCCTTTTCCGTGTGCTGTTTGATCAGCTCGCGGGCCGCCTCCGTGTGACAGATTTCCTCTAACCCCTTCCGGGCAATTCCCGTGCCGCCACGGAAAAGCGGATGCTCCTCCGTGAAACCGGCCTTTTCAAGCCGATCCCGCAACTCGCGCAGAAGTACCCGGGCATCCTGATGGATACGAAGGTCGGCATGTACCGATGGCTTTCTAAGCTCATCCGGATCGATATCATTGACGATAACATACGCGTCCCGGGCCCAGGTCTTGAAATTGTAACCGACCTGGCGAATATTCAATCTGGAGCCGATACTCAGGACCAGATCCGCATTCTGCACCGCCAGATTCCCGGCCGATCGCCGCGTCCGCCCGGGCGTCCGGCATACAGCGGGTCTCCGGTAGGAATTACATCCGGTCCATTCCAGCCTACTACAACCGGGATGTTCAAACGATGTGCAACATCCAGAAACAGGGCTTCGGCCCCGGCAATACGAATGCCGTTTCCGGTATAAAAAACCGGACGCTGACTGCTGCGGAGCTTTTCCATAAGTGTATCGAGAAGTTCCGGGGCGGTGAATGCCG
>ONLM01000015.1 GCA_900318695.1 uncultured Eubacteriales bacterium
ATAAGTTCCCTGCACATGCGGCCACTGAATATTGATCTCCGGATCATTCCACGCAAGGCCGGACTCATCTCCCGGATGCCAGAAATCGGTTACCTTATAGCAGAATTCCGCAACATCGGAAAGAACCAGAAATCCGTGTGCGAAGCCCTCGGAAATATAGAACTGCTTCTGATTTTCCGCAGTGAGCTCTACACCAAAATACTGTCCGTAAGTCTTGCTTCCCTGACGAAGATCTACCGCTACATCATAAACACTGCCCTTGATTACGCGCACAAGCTTGCCTTGAGGATATTCCTTCTGAAAATGGAGGCCACGAAGAACGCCCTTGGTCGACATAGACTGATTGTCCTGTACAAATACCATATCAAGACCGGCTTCATGCATATCCTTCTGGTTATATGTTTCCATGAAATATCCGCGATTGTCACCATGTACGGTTGGTTCAATAACATAAAGACCCTCAATCGGAGCCTTGGTCACTTTGATCTGTCCCATTATATTCCTCTTTTCCTTACGCTTCCGAAGCATTCACTCCGGCAGTGTTTTTTATTGCTACGGAACCTCTGCTCCGCTTCTTTCAAAAACGTACCCATTATAATAACAGTATCGGAAAGATTCAAGTCAGTCCGCCAAATTCATCCCCTGCAGCTGTGCAAGACGGGTAAAAACTTCTCCGATCCGCTCCTGTATGATCAATGATTTCATGCCCGCACCAAGTGAAAGATGCAGTGCGTCGCGATTGATCACCACCAGATACCGTCCGCCAAAATAGCGGATGTAGGATGCCGCCGGATAAACCGTAAGAGATGTTCCGCCAATAATCAGCATATCCGCCGATGTAATCGCATGAATCGCATCCTGTACCGCCTGCTCCGGAAGCCCTTCCTCATACAATGTAATATCCGGGCGAATCACTCCGCCGCACTCACAATGCGGAATCGTTTCCGCAGAATCAAAAATATAATCCTCCGGATATGTTCTGCCGCATCGCATGCAGTAATTTCGGAGTGCACTTCCGTGAATTTCAAAAACCTTCCGGCTGCCTGCCTTCTGATGCAGACCGTCGATGTTCTGCGTCACGACACCGTTCAGTTTTCCGGTCTTTTCCAATGCTGCAAGATATTTATGTGCATTATTCGGTTCCACCTTACGAGTATCCATTTTCTGACGGTGAAACTCATAATAGACCTTCGGATTTTGCATAAGGCAGCTATGACTCAGCAGATATTCCGGCGGATACTGGTCAAACTGCACGTCATGCTGATTATAAAGTCCGTCCTTGCTTCGAAAATCCGGCACACCGCTTTCCGTGGAAACGCCGGCACCACCAAAGAAGCACACACTGGAGGCATTCTCCATCCATTCCTTTAATGTTTCAATCTGCTTTTCCGTATGCTCGTCCATAATTCATTCCCCCTATATGCTGAAAATGGTTTATTTTCCAAATAATCCTCGAAGTTTCTGAAACAGACCGGTCTTCTGAAAATCATTTCGAAGCTCCTCTGCCACATCTTCTCCGCCAACCCGCGCATTATAATTCTGTTTTTCGGTGATCACCCGGTCAAGACGCACATCGGATTCCTCCATAGGAATCTGCTTCTCCACCGGTCCGATCCCCTGTCCGGCAAGAATCGTTGCTGCCGCCGAGCCCGGCGCATAGCGCTTTGCCACATTATCCATCAGAAGCTCATCAAAGCATAGTCCGAATTTATACATGGTCTGTCCATGCAGAAAGCGATCGTAATACCCGGCACCATGTCCCAGACGTCCGCCGCTCCGGTCCGCACTCACACACGGTACCACCGCAAGATCAATTTTATAGCCATCCAGAACCGGAAGTCCCTGCTTCGGTTCCGGAATCCCCATCATGCCCGGTTCTAGGTCCTCAAAGCCCCGGATGACCACGGCCTCCATCCGTCTCTCCGGTCCCGGCACACAGCGCGGCACCGCAACGGTCTTTCCCATAGACCATGCCGTTTCCAGAATCATTCTGGTATCCGGCTCCTGTGCCATACTCACATAACAAAAAACGGTTTCTACCTGCTGAAATACCGGATACATTACCAAACGCATTGCAATTTCCGCGCCTGCCCTTTGCCGGTACTCTTCACTTAATCTTTTCTGTTCTTCACGGATCATCGCCCGCAGCTCTTGTTTTTTCATAGCCTTATTATAATCATAATTCCCCGGAATCCCAAGAGAACCCGCCTATTTTTCCCATCCGGTGCACGTCTCAGACGGTCTCCGGACACCGATACATTGTAAACGTTTACGAAAAGTCTTTTCCAAAATTCCTTAAATCTTCTCTCTCCGGGCAGGAAAAATGAGGCAAAATAAAAATTATTTTTCAATGATTTTTTGTTTACAAAATAAAATTCTTATGCTACTATATAGTCACAAGATAAAAACAAAGATGTTCAACGAAAGATCATCTGACGAGAAAGGATGATCGAGATCGTTAACAAAGTGCTGACGACGAGACGCATAAGGAATTTCAAAAGAATTTCGAACTACGTGGAAGGCGCCCAATGGTTTTCCAACCGGAAACGGAAAGATTACGCAGACGGCTCCGTGATGAAGGTCAGCGACGATACCGTAGAAAGTGAGGTAGACAAACGATGATCCCAGCACAGGAACTCAATAATATCTCAAGACTTTCCAAGGGAACCAAACTTTAGCGATAACAGCACTTCGGTGGTCATGTTATTCATCAAAAGAAGTGATATCTTCTCATATTCCCAACGAAAGTTGTTAAAGGTATTATTGATAGAAAGCTTATTACATCTTAGATCTATGAGGTCAGGAAATACATAGTTCAACATAGCGCAAAGCTATTTGAAAATAAAAAGCAAAGGAGAATTACTCCGTTGTACTAAAAAACTACAATTGAATAGTAGTAACCCGTAGTTAAAAGATAATAGTTTTCAATCAAAAAAGGCAGGTTTGGAGACCTGCGATAAACTACTTAACACTTTACATATGATGATAATGAAGCGGAGCCCATCCTGAGGACTCCGCTTTCTGTTTGTCATTTTCTGTTTTAACTGCCGGAACGCCCCGTTGCTTTTTGGGCCGTTCCGGCGCATTTTACGTTCGATCGATTACTTTCTGCCGATCATGCCTACTGCAAGATTTTTCAGAACCTCAACCATTGTCCGCATAGAATTGATATTGAGATACTCATAAATTCCATGATAGTTCTCGCCACCGGTTGAAAGATTCGGACACGGAAGACCCATAAAGCTCAGTCTGGCTCCATCGGTGCCGCCGCGAATCGGTACCGTAGTCGCCGTTACGCCGGCCTTCGCAAAAGCCTCTTTCGCAGCGTCGATGAGATACATATTTTCCGGATCGATCTTCTCCTTCATGTTATAATACTGATCCTTTACCGTCACACGAAGAAATGCCGCCGTATTCTGATATTTTTCATTCAGTTCGTCTGCCGCCTTCTGGAAAGCCGCTTTCTTTTCTTCAAACTTCAAACGATCATGATCGCGAATGATGTAGCTCATCTTCGTAAATGCCTCATCACCCTGGATACCGGTAAGATGAATAAAGCCCTCATATCCCTCCGTATTGGACGGCAGGCACTGCGGAAGAATCTGATTGAACTCCATTGCAACAAGTGCCGCATTGATCATCTTATCCTTTGCATCACCCGGATGTACATTCACACCGGTAATCTCAACCTTACCGGAAGCTGCATTGAAATTCTCATACTCGATCTCGCCCAATGTTCCGCCATCGACCGTATATGCCACATCTGCACCAAATCCTGCCACGTCAAAAAAGTCTGCTCCGCTGCCGATTTCTTCATCCGGTGTAAATCCAAGCAGGATTTCTCCATGCTTTACCTCCGGATGGCTCAGAAAATACTCGGCCATTGCCATGATCTCCGCATCGCCGGCCTTGTCATCGGCACCAAGCAGCGTCGTACCGTCGGTCACTAAAAGGTCCTGTCCGATCATGGTATTCAGCTTCGGGAAGGTCTTCGGAGAAAGAACAATGCCGCGCTCCTTGTTCAGGACAATGTCTCCGCCCGCATAGTTCTTGATTTCACGCGGGTTTACATTGGCATCGCTTGCCGATGGTGAAGTATCCATGTGTGCAATAAAGCCGAGTTTCGGTGTGGTCTTATTTTCTTCCTCACTGAGATTGGAAGGAATGCGACCGTATACATAGCACTGCTCCGAAACACGTACGTCCTGTACTCCCATCTCGATCATCTGACGCTCTAAAAGGCGTGCAAGATCAAACTGCTTCATGGTAGACGGATGTGTCTCCGATTCCTCGTTTGACTGCGTATCTATTTTTGCATATTCAATGAATCTCTCTAAAACGTCCATATTTTCTCCTTATCCTTTGCCGCCGGCAATCTGTTCCGGGAGGAATCCGCCTCAAGGAAACCCATGCCTCAGCGATGCAGAACCTTCCGTCCCGAATGCGGCCGCATTAATGGCGATTCTTTCTGGGAAATCCGATGGTATCCCGTTCTTCGATATGATCGCCTCTAAGATAACTATCATACTGTACCGGCTTTAACTCTGCAAGGTCGTATGGCGTCTCCTGGTAAACGAAATTCAGCCAATTCGTATAGGTGCAGTTTGATGTAGACCGCCAGCTGAGAACCGGTTCCCGGGACGGATCATCCCCTTCGTAGTAATTGACCGGAATATCCGGATTCAGTCCACGTGAAAGGTCCCGACGATATTCTTTATCAAGATCATATTTATCGTATTCCGAATGGCCGGTAATAAAAATCTGACGGGAAGAGCAGGCCAGAATCATGTAGCTTCCGCCCTCCTCCGGCCGGGCGGATTCCGCCACCACATACAGTTCCGGATTGCTCCGTACCGCTTTTTCATCAATTCCCGTATACCGGGAAATCGGCACCATGAAATAATCGTCCATTCCCCGCATGATCATCTTTTTCCGGTGAAGTACTTTCTGGCGGTAAATTCCGCTCAGCTTCTGCGGAAGCAGGACTTTCTGAATCCCATAATGATAATACAGTCCGGCCTGTGCTCCCCAGCAGATATGGAATGTCGAGAAAACATGCGTCTCCGACCAATGCATAATCTCTGTGAGTTCCTGCCAGTACTCCACTTCTTCAAACGGCAGCTTCTCTACCGGCGCTCCCGTAATGATCAGACCGTCAAAGCGCTCATTTTCAACCTGATCCAGAGTAACATAGAACTTATTTAAATGCGACGCATCGGTATGCTTTGCTTCATGACTCGCCACTTTCATCAGCGTAATTTCCGTTTGAATCGGAAAGTTGCTAAGCACCCGGAGTATATCCAGTTCTGTATCTTCTTTCAATGGCATGAGATTCAGTATAGCGATCCGCAGCGGACGGATTTCCTGCGATTGCGCACGGTCTTCATCCATTACGAAAATGTTTTCTGTTTCCAAAATATGTTTTGCAGGCAAATCATTCTGAACTTTAATCGGCATAACTCCCTCCATGATGAAGCTTTAAAGTGAAAAAGCCCATTTCGTCTATTATAGCAAAAGGGCATTCCACAGGCAATGTGCCCGGGAACGCCCTTGCTATTTTTAATTACCCCCTAACCGGTAAACCTTTTCCCGGAAGAATATCCAATCTATTCTTCCCTATAAATCGTGCATTGCGCCTTTCCGCGCTTTTTGCTGGTATACAATGCACTGTCAGCGCGCCGCAGCATCTCCTCCTTGGTATCCTGCTGCCGGATTTCTGTAATTCCGACGCTTACGTGCACCGGCATCTGCATTTCCTCCTGACGCAGTATCCCGTCAATCTTCTCAAGAGCCACTTTCGCCTCCTCTTCCGGCAGGAAAAGAATACCGGTAAACTCATCGCCGCCCCAGCGGGCCGGAAGACCCACATCACGACAGAGCCCTTTCAATGTCTGTCCCACAAGCTGCAGTACGGAATTTCCATAAAGATGCCCCAGTTCATCATTGAACTGTTTGAAATCGTCAATGTCTAAGATGAAAAAGCTCATCTTCCGGCCTTTTTTATGGTGCTTCCGAAGAATGCCGCGAAGCTTTCTTTCAAAAAGTCGGCGATTTGCAAGACCCGTAAGCTCATCCATGTTTTCCTGTTCGATCTGCCGTTCATTGATCCGCGTCAGTGCAAAACTGATTCCAACCGCAAAAAGTCCCACAAATATGAATGTATTGAAAATAGTCGCATTCAGACGGGAAAGAAAGGCATCGAGAAGAGTTGCTGTCTCCTTTACAACTACTACATCCCAATTCAACTCATCAATATGATGTGTCAGAACCACATATTCCTGCTGATCCTTCTGCACATAACTCATACCTTCATCCTTAAGAATCTCCTCTCTTGTAATGCCGAGATCCTTCTCAAGATCATGCAGCTGACGGTAATTCTGGGTATTCCCCGTATATGAATTGTGTGCATTGCCGATGTTGGTAATATAGATTCGAAGCTTATCTTCCTCCTCATA
>ONLM01000084.1 GCA_900318695.1 uncultured Eubacteriales bacterium
CAGAAGGTTGATGCAATGAAGCCGGGAGATGTCATTGTATTAGGCGGGTCTGTGCCAAAGTCTCTACCGGATTCCATTTATCAGAAGATACTGGAGCGGCTTCCGCAGACAAAGGCCGGAGATCCGGCGATTCTCACTGTTGTAGATACAAGCGGAGAGGGGCTTCGGAAAACGCTGGCATATCATCCGTTTTTAATCAAGCCGAATGAAGACGAATTATCGGAACTGTTTGGACGGGAAATTTATTTTGAAGAAGACATTATTGAAGTAGCGCAGGAGCTGCAGCGGCTCGGTGCCAGAAATGTTCTTGTGTCTATGGGAAAACGCGGTGCTGTACTGGTTTGTGAAAACGGTGAGAAGTATACAGCGAGGGCGCCCAAGGGAAAACTGGTCAATGCGGTCGGTGCCGGGGATTCTATGGTCGCTGGTTTTCTTTATGGCTTTGAGACGTTTCAGGATTATAAAAAGGCATTTTATTATAGTGTCGCCTCGGGAAGTGCCAGTGCGTACAGTGAACGAATGGGTGAAAAAGAGCTGGTGGAAGAATTATATCAAGGGCTTCTGGAGAGTGAGGAATTGCAGAATGAGTGATGCCTTTTGACAAATCAAAGAATATTGAAGGTTTATCATGGATAATCACATTGATTCTCGAAAAAGCAGTTTTTATAATTACAAGTATGTTAAAAATCTGATCATCATTTAATATTTTATGAAAACAAAGATGATTAATAGGGGAGAACTCATGGATCGTTCATTTAAGGAAGAAGTCTTAAAAGCCTTCAAAGAAAAATTTGGAGATATCGAAGACGTAAAGTGCTATTTTGCACCGGGTCGTGTTAACTTAATCGGAGAACATACGGATTATAATGGAGGACATGTTTTTCCATGTGCATTGACGATTGGTACTTATGCGGCGGCGCGTCCAAGAAAGGATCGGAAGCTTTGCTTTTACAGTGCAAATATGACAAAGAGCGGTGTGATAGAGTCTTCTCTGGATGATTTTCGTCCATTAAAAGATGACAGCTGGACCGCCTATCCGAAGGGAGTTATGTGGGCCTTTGCAGAGCGTGGAATGAAGATGGAGCAGGGGCTTGACCTTGTGATCTACGGAAACATCCCAAATGGCTCCGGACTCAGCTCCAGTGCATCACTGGAGGTTCTGACAGGATTTATTCTGCGGGATCTTTATGGTTTTGCTGTGACGAATCAGGATCTGGCCATTATCGGACAGTATAGTGAAAATCATTATAATGGCATGAACTGTGGCATTATGGATCAGTTTGCCAGCGCTATGGGCAAGGCGGACAATGCGATCTTTTTGGATTGTGCCAGCCTGAATTATACGTATGCACCGATTGTGCTGGATGACATGAGTCTGGTGGTAACAAATACAAACAAAAAGCATAAGCTGGTTGGATCCGCTTATAATGACCGCCGGAACGAATGTGATGCGGCTACAAAAATCCTTGCTTCCGTTGCGGGGATTCAAACCTTGGGCGATCTGTCAAATGAAGATTTTGAAAAGTATAAAGATGCCATTACGGATCCGGTTGTACAGAAGAGAGCAAGGCATGCGGTGTATGAAAACAATCGTACGTTAGAGGCTGTGGAAGCATTGAAGGACGGACGCATTGAAGAATTTGGAAAACTGATGAATGCATCGCATGTTTCACTGCGGGATGACTTTGAAGTAAGCTGCAAGGAGCTGGATGTTCTGGCAGAAGAAGCCTGGAAGGTTCCCGGCGTGATCGGTTCCCGCATGACAGGCGGAGGATTTGGCGGCTGTACCGTTTCTATCGTAAAGAACGAAGCAATCGACCGGTTTAAACAGCAGGTCGGAGAGGCCTACAAGGCGAGAGTTGGATACGATTGTACTTTTTATATTGTATCGATTGGAGATGGTCCTTCGGAAATTTAAGTAAAGAGAGCCGGGGATAAATTATAAAGTACATAGATTCATTGGACTTTTAAGGGAAGTCTGACATAATAGAATTTGGAGTTGATGGATTTCATGAATGGAGGTAAAACAATGAACATTCTTGTTACGGGTGGAGCCGGTTATATCGGAAGTCATACCTGTGTAGAACTTTTAAATGCCGGATATGATGTTGTGGTATTTGATAATCTTTACAATTCAAATCCAAAGGCGGTTGAGCGTATTGAGCAGATCACCGGAAAGCATGTAAAGTTTTATAAGGCCGACATGATGGATAAAGATGCGGTGAAAACCGTATTTGATGAAAATAAAATTGATGCCGTAATTCACTTTGCCGGATTAAAGGCAGTAGGAGAATCTGTCCATAAACCGGTGGAGTATTATCAGACAAACATCGGTGGTACATTGAATCTGGTTGATGAGATGCGTAAACATGGAGTGAAGAATATTATTTTCTCTTCCAGTGCGACGGTTTATGGTGATCCGGCAGAAATTCCTATTACGGAGAATTGCCCAAAGGGGACTTGTACCAACCCGTATGGCTGGACGAAGTGGATGCAGGAGCAGATCTTGACGGACATTCATACGGCGGATCCGGAGTGGAATGTAATTCTTCTTCGCTACTTCAACCCGATCGGTGCGCATAAGTCTGGCCTCATCGGAGAGGACCCTAAGGGTATTCCAAACAATCTTCTTCCGTATGTGGCGCAGGTTGCCATTGGAAAGCTTCCGGAAATCAATGTTTTCGGCAATGACTATCCTACACCGGATGGTACCGGAGTCCGCGATTATATTCATGTTGTGGACCTTGCCCGTGGACATGTAAAGGCAATTGAGCGTTTTGCAAAGAATGACGGTGTGTTTATCTGCAATCTCGGCACCGGTCACGGATATTCTGTATTAGATGTAATTCACGCTTTTGAAAAGGCCTGCGGTAAGGAACTTCCATATGTGATTAAGCCACGTCGAGACGGCGATATCGCAACCTGTTATTCCAGCCCGGCGAAAGCGGAAAAGGAATTGGGATGGAAGGCAGAATTTGACCTTCTGGATATGTGCCGCGACAGCTGGAACTGGCAGACCAAAAATCCAAACGGATATAATGATTAAATTGCCGGGCAGCCTCTGAATGGGGGCTGCCCATAAAAAAATGAAAACAAGGCGGGAACGAAAATGGAAATACAGGAAGCCATTAAGAAGCTTACAGCATACGCACTGAAAACTGGATTGATTGAAGAAGCCGATATTGTATGGGCTATGAATTCAATCATATTACAGCTTGGGTTACAGGAAGTGGAGACGGATCGGGAGCAGGTGATCCGAGAAGCGGAAACCATACCGTTTGATACACAGGAAGTTCAGGATGGTATGACAGATTCTTACGGAACGGTGGAAGATGGAAGCTATCTCGAGAACATCCTTGCTGTAATCAATGATTATGCTGTTGCACAGGGGCTGACGGAGGGAGAAACCACTGTATATCGGGATCTTTTTGATACAAAGATTATGGGTATTCTGACACCGCGTCCTTCGGAGGTTCAGGCAAGATTTGAAGCGCTGTATGAAGAGGATCCGAAAGAGGCAACAGACTGGTACTATACATTTTCGAGAGATACCGACTATATTCGGCGTTATCGTGTAAAGAAAGATCTTAAGTGGAAAACGAAGACTGAGTACGGAGATCTGGATATTACCATCAATCTGAGCAAGCCGGAAAAGGATCCGAAGGCAATTGCGGCAGCAGGAAAGGCAAAACAGACAGGATATCCGAAATGTCAGCTTTGTCCGGAATGTGAAGGATATTCCGGACGTGTCGATTATCCGGCCAGAGAGAATCATCGGATTATCCCGCTGGAAATCCAGGGACAGGAATGGGGATTTCAGTATTCACCATATGTTTATTACAATGAGCACTGTATCGTATTGAATGAAAAGCATACGCCAATGAAAATCGATCATGCGGCATTCTTAAAGCTGTTCGATTTTGTCACACAATTTCCGCATTACTTTGTCGGATCCAATGCGGACCTTCCAATCGTTGGCGGTTCGATTCTTGCCCATGAGCATTTCCAGGGCGGACATTATGATTTTGCCATGGCCAAGGCGCCGGTTGAACGTACATTTTCGGTGAGCGGATTTGAGGATGTAAAAGCGGGCATTGTAAAGTGGCCGATGTCTGTGATCCGATTAAGCGGCAGCAGCACAGAGAGGATCGCAGCGCTGGCGGATCACATTTTGAAGCATTGGCGCGCTTATACCGATGAGGCAGCCTTTATTTATGCGGAAACAGAAGGCGTTCCGCATAATACGATCACACCGATTGCCAGAAAGCGTGGTGATGTTTATGAACTGGATCTGGTTTTAAGAAACAACATTACGACGGAAGAGCATCCGCTTGGCGTTTATCATCCGCATGCAGAGTTGCATCATATCAAGAAAGAGAACATTGGCTTAATTGAAGTTATGGGACTGGCAGTACTTCCAAGCCGTTTAAAGAATGAAATAGCTGAGCTTAAGGCTGCCATTCTGGGCGGTAAAGATCTGCGTGCAATGGA
>ONLM01000083.1 GCA_900318695.1 uncultured Eubacteriales bacterium
CTATCGGAATAGACCCGTCACGATGGCTCTGCAATCTCTATCTTGAAGAGGTTGACCATGATATACGGAAGATGCTCGGGAAAGACTACTTCTGTACAAGGTATATAGACGATATCGTGGTGATAGGTCCCAACAAGCGGAAGCTCAGCAGGCTAAAGAAATTTCTTGATAAACGTCTTCTGGAACTGAAGCTGCATATAAAGAGCAACTGGCAGATATTCAGACTGGATAAACGTCCTATTGATTTTCTCGGATTCAAATTCTACAAGGACGCGCATACGGAGATACGGAAGACGATATTGAAACGCATAAAACGCAAGATCAGGAAACTCATCCGGGCACCGGAGATATCGGTAAGGAATGCATCATGTATGATCTCTTATATGGGATGGATAAAGAGGTCGGATTCCCATTATTTCATAAAGAAGTACATGGCAGGCAAATTAAATATCAAAAAATTAAGGAGGATAATAAGCAATGAAGGAAAGATACTCAGTAAGACCCGAGGCAACATGGCTCGAAGCGCTTAACGAGAAACCCGGAGCAGAGTGCACGCTCCACTTCTGTGAGAACATCACGACAGTGGATGAGGATGACGGAGAAGGAAACGTCATAACCTTATTCGAAGCAGACCACTACACCGTTAAGACCCGCTACCGTGAAGGACTTCTCGACATTGCTAAAGCTAGCAGAGCGGTATGGCTTGCGAAAGCAATGGAGAATGAGGGAAGTGAGGACCCAAAGACCTTGAAAACACGTATCAGGGAACTGGAAAATCTCGCAAATGAACAGGACAACATTATCAACGACCTGCTTTTAGGTACGCTGGAATAAGGAGGAAGGGATATGTTTAAAAGACTTAAGATGCTCTATGACGAGGGAAGGCTTTCGAAGAAAGGACTCGGAAATGCAGTAAAGAAGCATTGGCTTACAGAGGATGAATACAAGCTGATCTCCGGAGAGGACTACCCCGGTGAGGAATGATGGATGACAATTTCACATGCCAGTACAGGAGGGGAGACGGGAGATGCAACAGAGATGCGTGCAGATGCAAGAAAGATTGCAGTCTTAAATATGCATGCCAGAACTGTACGCATAGCATCATCCCGTACTCACAGGAGCCATGCGCTTCGTGTTGCTTTCAAAGCAAGGAAAGCATGCGGAAATTCGTCCTCGAGCGTGAACATAAACACACAAAGCGGCGGGCGAAAAGGGAGGTAGAATGAGTTTGGCGGAAGTCTTGAAAAAGTTAGAACAGTTGGACTGCAATGGAGGGACTATGATTGTTTTATTATTCATAGTGTTTTCACTCGTGCAGATCGCACCGATACAAATCAACCCATGGACATGGCTGGGGCATCTGCTCCGGGCGTATTTAGGGATTGAGGATATCAGAGATGAACTGATGGACGCACGGAGAACACGAATCATCCGGTTCGACGACGAACTCTTGGACAAGCGACAGCATCGGAAAGACATGTTCGACGCAATTTTAATCGATTGCGACAAATACGAAAAATACTGCATGGCGCATAAGGGGTACGTTAATTCGGTCGCCGGTGACTCGATCGCGCATATCAAAGAGACATATCACGATCTGAAGGCACATGACGGTTTTTTAGTTAAAAGGGAGGCATAAAATGAATGTAAGCATGGAATATGTAATGGCGGCAGCAACAGTAGTCGGAGCATTCGCATTTATAACGGCGGTTATCGTGCAGACGACGAAGGAGCTCCCTGGGTTGGCGAATCTGCCGACAAATCTTGTCGCATTGGTAACGGCAGAGGCAGTAACTATCTGCGGGCTCGTTGCGTATAGCAGTTATTCGGCGACCAACGTCCTGTGGTACCACATTGCAAGTGCGGTGATCTGCGGTTTTATTGTCTACATGGTGGCCACTGGTGGATGGGAAAAGCTCAATGCCATCTGGCAGAGGACAAAGTTCACCGGCAGACAGTGAGAGGAGGTGATCCTTTATCTCGCGCTTACAGCGTTACGTAAGTAGTAGAGCCTTGGCATAGCGCCAAGGCTTTTATTCACAGGAGAAAATGTATGGAATATAGAGGATTTGACATTTGTGAATACCAGGGGACCGTTGATTGGCCAAAAGTGAAGGCGGCCGGCTATGATTTTGGTATCTTCCGGATCTGCAAGCGGAATAAGACAACTGATCCGCAATTCGAGAACAATTACAATGGAGCACGATCTGTCGGGATGAAAGCAGGAGTGTATATCTATTCCTATGCATTGAGTGAAAACGACGCAATCGAAGAAGCGAACCGAGTATGTGACATTATGGCCGGTCGGCCACTGGATATGCCGGTGTGGCTCGATCTAGAATGGGAAAAACAAGCGGCCCTCGGCGCGGATAAGATCACTGCCATAGCAGGCGCATTCATCCGGACAGTAAAGACCAGAGGCATGTATGATGTAGGTATCTATACAAACCAACATTGGCACGACAACCTGATTCGGTGGAGCAAGCTCCCTGCTGTAGACTGGTGGGCTGCACGGGTCCCGAAAAACGACAACGGGGTAACGCGGCTCATGCCCAAAGGCACATTTGCCGTGCATCAGTATTCCTGGAAAGGGATTGTTCCGGGGATCCCGGCCAAAGAGATCGACATGGATGTATGCGCGAAAGATTATTGGAAAAAAGAAGGAAATATAACTTATCCGAAATGGATCCACACAGAGGATGGCAAGTGGTATTATCGGCTAGCACCAGGGACAAATGCTCATGGATGGCACACGATCAACCACCACAGGTATTATTTTGACAAAACCGGTCTGATGCTTACCGATTGGCAGCAGATCAGCGGGCAATGGTATTACTTCCAACCGTACGGGAGCTTAGAAGGCGCTCTCTATAGGTCAGACGAGGCAGGGGCACAGTCAGTGTGGTACGTGGAATGATATTATTACAGATAAAACCGAACAAAATATAAAATCTATCTAAAATAACGACTGTACGTTTTTGTACGTTTTTTGTACGTTTTGATATAAAAAAAGCCTATTTCAAAGGCAAAAACAGCGCTTTCAAAAGATAAAAAAATAGCGGTAAACCTTAGGAAAATCAACGTTCCTTTAGGTTTACCGCCTTTTCTCGTTTAATGGACCAGACGGGAGTCGAACCCATGCGGAACAGCCAAAAAACGACGTATTTCCGTCACTTTAGCGAGTGTTTGTACGTTTTCTTGTACGTTTTTTCAAATTCCTATTTTTTTAAGTCTTTCGAGCATAGCGTTTTGAGCCTCATCTGTTTGCTTTTTCTTTTGGTAGTCATAGACTTTTTTCATAATGTCAGAGCCGGCTTTCCAACCTCCGAGCTTCTCAACATAGCTATCTGGCATGACTTCACGAGCCGTCGATGCGAAGTAATGGCGCATTTTGTGTAAGCTGAATTTCTTTATACCCAGTTTCTTTTGGGTGGCCTGGAGATATTCATTAATCTGTCCGGGTGAGCCCTCATAGATGTATCCGTCCTTTTTTCGAATCAGTTCCGCTAGTTCATCGGAGATTTTGAACTTGCGCGCTGATTGAACTGTCTTAACCGTCTTGATGTGCCAACGTCCATTATCATCCTGTACCTTGGCTTTGTTGACCGTAATTATGTTATCATCTGATAGATCGGCAGCAGTGAGTGCACAAATCTCGGAGCGCCGGAAACCACAAGCCGCCAGCTTTAGTGGGATCTCATAACGGGTTCCGACAGAGTGATCCAAGATTCTTTGTATATCCTCATCCTCAGGAACATAAAATTCTGTTTGCACCTTTTGCGGAAGTGTTGAAGTATTTGAGAAGTTCGGATTGACAGAACGCATCACAGCGGTGATAAAACCATTCAGATTACGCACAGACTTAGCGCTATGGTGCTTTGAATACTCATTAACGCACAATTGTATGTCCTTAGCTGAAATCGACGAAATAGGTTTTATTTTGAACGATTCAGGCATATTTCTTATTATGGACTTATAACCGCGCTGAGTTGTTGGAGATATTACAGCATCCTTGCTTTTGATATAATCTCCGGCTACATGCTCAAAGTCCTCATGTATACCGATTTCAGGTCCTTTTTCTATGATTGACCATATGAGCTGCTCGGCTTCGGACTTGGTAGGTTTCCGATCAAGTGATAACATATACAATTTCTTTTTATACCATTTCCGGATTCTGTATTTGTTTCCAACTTTTTCGATAGTTGCCATAGTATACCCTCCTGCAG
>ONLM01000081.1 GCA_900318695.1 uncultured Eubacteriales bacterium
CTTGATTTCCGGCTCTACACCCGGTCTCTGTATGGAATTGGTACGTATTCCGGTCTCTTCCGGCAGCAGACCGGTAAACAGTTTCGTAATCTCCGGTGATGAACGATAACTGGTCAGCAACGGAAGCTCTACAACTTCTTTTCCAGAAGACTCAAAGAGTTCATGAATATCCTGAAACCGCACGGTATCGTAGTGAATCGCCTGAAATTCATCGCCCAAAAACATGAAGTGTGCATTTTTAAAATACTTTTTCAGCACCATGATCTGCGCAAGAGAATAATCCTGTACTTCATCCACAATGACATACCGTGTATTGCAATCATTTCCGGACAATAACGACATTTTTAAATACACGTATTCTACCGGGGTCAACTCATCAACTCCCAGAAGATATTTTCCAATTGCATGAAAGTCAATCCATTCAAAATTACGGATCTTGTCAATTACTCCGCCAAACTGACTCTGTGCCGTTTCTTCCTCTGCAAAATAGTCTTCTGTGATACCTTCCTGCTGATTCTGCTTTTCTTGATTCTGTTGTTTCTTTTTGGCCATTTCCTCAAGTTCTTCTGCAATTGTATGCACAAGCCAAGAGGATGCCATCGTATTCTTATGTCGGCGAATGTTCTCAACAATCTGCTTCTTCGAGAAAACATGATTTCTTTTAATATTCAGATTCTTAAAGAAATTCTCATTATCCAGACGGATTTCAGACAGCTTCTCGTCGATTCGTACCAGATGTTCCGCATCCGTCATATCCGTTTGACCCGGATGCTCAACTTTAAGAAAATCCATGAAATCCGCCCACGTCATGGTTTCCGGATTCATTTCTCCCATCTCAGGAAGAACATGATCAATATACTGCTGGAACACCGGATTCAAAGTAATGAGGCATACCTGATTGGCACGTAAGGACTGTCTCTTCCGATAGAAAAGATATGCAATACGCTGCAATAAAATGGAGGTTTTACCGCTTCCGGCAATACCGTTAACCAAAAGCACCGGAACATCCGGATGACGAATCACATCATTTTGTTCCTTTTGAATCGTTTCCGTTATCGACTGCATTTTATCCGTGCGCTTTTTTGTAAGCGAATGAATCAGCATTGGATCCTCTAATGCAACCTTTGTGTCAAAGTATGCTTTTAACTCATTTTTTTCAAGATCAAACTGTCTGCGCAGTTTAAGATCCACCGGAATACGATGCCCATTTACTTCGTAGGAAGTAGCGCCATTTTCATGATTATAATAAACTTCGGCAATGGGGCTTCTCCAATCTATTACCAACGGATCCTTGTGCTGATCCGATATAGCCGTTGTTCCGATGTAGAAATTTTCCTCCGGTTCATCCTCGTCAAATTGTAATGTAATCCGGGCAAAATAAGCTCTCGGAAGCAAACGCCGTACGCTGCGAAGCTTAGACGTTACCGTTTTGCTACTGATATTCAACTGTGCAACAGCCTGACTCATTGTTTCAAATTCAATCAGCGTTTCCTGCGAGTCCTCTATATTATTAAAATTGTAATTCAAGTCATCGCTGACCGTATTCTTTTCATCAGACGCATCTTTTTCAAGACTTTTCAGTTCCTCTTCCAAAATGCCTTCCATCTTCACGAGATGATCATATAAATTACTAAGATGTTCCTGTTCTTCCTTAAAAATCGGATCTTGATTAGTGTTTTGCATAAATATCCTTTGCGTAAATATAATAACCTATAGCAACAGCAATGCCGCTCAAGACAGCACAAATATAAAATGAAATACCGCGGCTGATCAGTTCCAGCTGAACCGCTTCCGCCTTAGATAATACAGACTGAAACCCGTTTAGCATTAAATAATCCACAACGCCCATACCGCCCGGAATTGGTACACTGTAGGAGCCGATGGAGACAAAGGTTTGAATACTAATAAGCGGAATTCCTTCCCATATTTTGCCCCCGACAGCGAGATAAACAAAAAAAGTCACAAGAATCTGAGAAAAACGCTGAAACAGGTTATAGAAAAACGCACGAATTACATACTTTCTATGACCGGTCATCATATGCACTGCGATTTCATATTCATCCATATACTCTTTCAGACGCTCTTTCCGTTCCTCCGAATTTCGCATGATATGAATACGGGTGAGAAATCCTAATATCGCATTGATAATTTTCTCCAGAACCCTGCGGTTTTTTAAGATCATATAAAACCCGAACGCTAATCCAATCAGAACTCCACAGCCTAGCAAAATAAAGCAGTAGGAAAACGGATCAAACGCAAATACAACCTCCGGCCAAATGCAAACTGCAACAAGTCCAGAAGCAATAATTGCCAAAGTATACAGTACCAGATTCAAAAGTATCACCGCTGTTACAACGGACCCGGGAACTCCTGTAAGAATCATAAAAAAAGCACAGACCGGCTGTCCCCCCGATGCGGAAGGTGTAATCGCAGAAAAGTAATTATCCGCCGCACCAAATAAAATACCTTGCAATTCATTTTTTTTATAACCAGATCCTTTTAAAATCGTAAGGAGGGCTCTTCCCTCAAAATATATAAATCCGAGTGAACTTATGAATGCCAATGTCAGCCATTTTTGATTTGCGCTGCGTAAAACTCTGTATAATTCACTAAAAGAATAATTTCCTGATGCCTGTTTTATAACTAAAATAACACTGATGATCGCAAGCAAAATTGTGATCACCGTCCATAAAATTCCTTTTTTTCTACCCATTCTGCCATCCACCAAAGAATTTTCAACATAAGTAGTACTATGTTACCATATCTTAGCCCGGTTTTATCTTAAAAATTCTAAAAAAAATAGACGTCCCCTCCGGGACGCCTATCCATAGATGACTTTTTATGCAGTCTTAACCGGCTTATTCACCTGACTAAAACTTCTTAATACCAATAATGTAACGATCAGCAAAATCACTGCAAGCGGCAAACACACGATCCAGTTTCTCATAAATCCTGTAAAGATATATGAAACAAAGGAAACTACGGCTACCGTAATAGCATAAGGGAGCTGTGTTGAAACATGATCAATATGCTCGCATTCAGCACCGGCTGACGCCATGATTGTGGTATCAGAAATCGGTGAGCAGTGATCTCCGCAGACAGCACCGGCCATGCAGGCAGAAATAGAGATAATCATTAACTCATTATTAACATCTGCGCCAAATACATTTACAACGATAGGAATCAAAATTCCGAAAGTACCCCAGGAGGTACCTGTTGCAAAACTTAAAAAGCATCCAATAATAAATACAAACGCCGGAAGGAAACTCATAAATGTTGCATTGTCCGCTACCTTTTCAACAAGACTTGCAACATATGGTGCAGCACCAAGAGAGTCTGTCATAGCCTTTAAGGTCCATGCAAAAGTAAGAATCAAAATGGCCGGTACCATGCTCTTAAAGCCTTCCGGAATCGCATTCATGCATTCCTTGAAAGTCAGTACTCGTGTAAGCAAGAAAAAGACAATCGTGATAAGAAGAGCCACTGAAGAGCCGTAAACCAGACCTTCTGATGCATTGGAATTTGCAAAAGCATCAACAAAGTTTGCACCTTCAAAGAATCCACCGGTATAGATCATACCGATAACACAGCATACGATCAGGGAAATAATTGGAAGTACAAGATGCATTACACGGCCTTTTTCAGAAACCGGCGGATGCGGCTGATCCTCTGCTCCAGTGATACTCGGATCCTGATTCATCTTGCGTCTTTCTAAATGCTCCTTCATTTCCATAGCACGCATGGCTGCATAATCGAAATTACCGATTGAAAGCGTAAGCAGCATAACCAAAGTGAGGATTGCATAGAAGTTGTACGGAATTGCACGAATAAACAGCTGAAGACCGTTAGCTCCATCGACAAATCCGGTAACCGCAGCGGCCCAGGAAGAAATCGGTGCAATAATACAAATCGGTGCAGCTGTAGCATCGATAAGATATGCAAGCTTTGCACGGCTGATATTGTGCTTGTCTGTGAGCGGTCTCATAACCGATCCTACCGTAAGGCAGTTAAAATAATCATCGATAAAGATCAGCATTCCCAAAACAATCGTGGCAATCTGTGCACCGGTCTTGGTTTTCACATGCTCTACAGACCAACGTCCGAACGCAGCAGAACCACCGGCACGATTCATCAGCATAACCATACTTCCCAAAACAACCAGGAAAATCAAAATTC
>ONLM01000080.1 GCA_900318695.1 uncultured Eubacteriales bacterium
ACCAGTGCAGCGGCTCCGGCCGCTCCGGCCACACCGGCGGTAAAGGAAACGACCGCCGCGAAACCGGCCTCACCAACCGTAGAGGAAAGTGCAAAGGCCCCGGCAGAAACTGCAGCCAATGGAATCCATCTAGCCCCGGCCAAACCTGTGACCATAGGAAATAACACCGCCGGTGCGACCGTCGAGGAGCATTCCGGACATGAAATCATCGAGGCGGTAGATCCCGGTGCGGCATAAATCATCGTAAACCCAAAATCAAAACCGCAAAACGAAACTATCAGACAAACAAAAGGCCTGTGAAAAAATGAGTAAATCATTTTTTCACAGGCCTTTTTCAAAGACACATCCTACGATGGTATTAATATATACCGCCGATGCCTAAATCCGTATCGATGGTATTCATATTATAAAGAAGCAGCACATCCGACACTTCCGGATGCTCATTGATGAAGCTGCCCGGACCGAATTTATAATACCGTGTGTCAAACACATAAATCCGTTTAAAGTGTCTTACCAGAAACGGCACCATAGAATTCGCATAGCTATCCTTAATCAGCACCAGCTCCCGATCCGTTCCTGCGGCGGCATTGTCAATTTCAATCAACGGATGCAGATTATTCAGGAACATAGAATATTTATCCTTTTTCTTAAGATACGAACGCTCATAAAGCGAACTGCTGCTCTCCTTCGTATCCATATACCGGACCGTAAGCTTTGCTTCCGGATCCTCATAAATCGTAATCGGATCCCCCGGAACCATAGTATCATTCAGCTTCGAGTAGATGGTGCCATGAAAATCCTCACTGACTACCGTATGCCGGAAATCCTTTTCCGGAAGCGGGGTAAAGCCCATGGCCTTTGCCAGTTCCGGATAGGCTGTATACGCTCCATGTGTCGTCCAATGATGATCCGTGCGGTAATAAAGAGGTGCCTGCGACGGATCCGCCATAATTCTCTGCGAAAGCCGCGAGGGTTCCCGTTCCTTCGTGACGCCGTTCTTCTCCTGCCGCCCGGCCTCTGCTTTCAATGCCGGCCAGCAGTCTACGATCTGTATCTTTCCAGAAAGGGATGTTTCTATATGTTTCTTCACAGCAAGCTGACGAAGATCCCCCCGATCCGGTGCTCCGGCCGGAAGTTTGTCATTGTATGCCGTTACGGCAGTCGGCACCAGCATCGTATAAAACCTTGCCTTTGTTGTAACCTTGTCCGAAAGTTTATTGAACTGTGTTATCACCTTGTCACTGTGAAGCGGCTCCGGAAAGCGCTCAATCAAGAAACCGTCTTCCGAAAGGTAAACGCCATTGATTTCACCGCATCCGGAAAGCTTCTCGGTTTCCGATTTTAAGGTCATAAAAGCATCTCGAAACGGAAAATGATCCGACGCATACGTCGAAAGCGCCTTCATATACGAACCGTCCTTAAGACTTGCCCACTGGAATTCCGGAATCTCTGCAAGCGTCCGGTTTTCATTGTCCGAAAAAGTCTTCTTCGGAAAAATGCCAAAACACAGCATAGCGCCCAGGATCAGAACCGTGATCAGCCCAACGGTGATTTTTTTTGCTAATACTATTTCTTGCTTCATGCCAACGCCCCCCTAGAACCGGAAATACAAAAACGGATTATAGGTATCATTGACAAGATAGGCTGTAGTCAGCAGAAAGAGTCCTGTCATGACGGCGGCAAAAAGCAGACTGCAGAGAACCGAAACCGCTGTTTTACCATACGAAATCCGTCTGTCCTTCTGTACCTGCATATTTCCGTATACCTCGCAAAGATACGGCCAAAGCGGGAAGGCAAAAGCCAGACCCATAAGTAACGGAAGCGCATGATTCCGAAGATTCCAGAGAAGTCCCCCGTTCCAAAACGGTAAATCCGACATTCCGAAAAGAACACCGAAATAACGGCGGAGTTCTCCCATATCATCAAAAACAAAGAGAACAAATCCGAGAACCACTATGATGATCGCATAGACATGCCGGAATATCCGCGGCAGCTTTTCCAGGAAGCGGCCGTACACAAACTTCTCCAATGCCAGAAGCACACCATAATACAGCCCCCACAGCACGAAATTCCATGCGGCACCATGCCAGAGGCCGGTCAAAAACCATACCACGAACATATTGCGAAGCTGTTTCCATTTTCCATGTCGATTGCCTCCAAGCGGGATATATACATAATCCCGGAACCAGGTTGACAATGAAATATGCCAGCGGTGCCAGAAGTCGGTAACGGAAACCGCACTCAATGGATAGCGGAAATTTTCAAGATAATGGAATCCCAGCATTTCCCCCATGCCAATGGCCATATCGCTGTATGCGCTGAAATCAAAATACAGCTGCAGTGTGAAGCATACCGCCCCAATCCAGGCCGCTGTGACCGAAGCATTCGCCGCGCCCTGTACTACCGACGCTGCATTCTGCACGACTTCCGATGCAGCAGAACTTCCGGCAGCCTGTGTCGCTGCTGCCAATGTGCTGTCCTTGATCAGTTCCCAAAGGGCACCGATCTGATTGGCAATCAAAACTTTCTTAAACAGTCCCTGCAGAAAACGAAAGCCCCCATGAACAAATCCTTCACAGTGGATGTCCCGCGCGTGTATTTCCCGGCTGACCGTTGAAAACCGGACGATCGGTCCCGCAATCAGCTGCGGAAACATGGATACATATGTCAGATAATAGAAATAGTTTTTCTCTACCGGAACGTTTCGCCGATACAGATCAATGGTATAGCTCATTGTCTGAAACGTAAAGAAACTGATACCGATCGGGAGTCCGAGCCCGAGCGGCATCCACGCTGTACCGAACAGTGCATTCACTGTTTCAATCAGGAAGTCCGCATACTTAAAGAAACCCAGCACCGAAAGATCAATGAGTACCGATGCCATCAGAAAAAGCCGCCGAAGGGCAGGCTTTGCATCAGCCCGGTCCATCAGACGGCCTAAAGTATAATCGGATAAGGTCTCCATAAGCATGAGCAGAATGTACACCGGTTCTCCCCAGGCATAGAATGCCAGGGAAAACACAAGAAGCACATAATTTTTAACCTTCCACGGCACCAGATAATACAGTGCGAGGCACAGCGGCAGAAAGAAAAACAAAAACGGAATGCTGCTGAATACCATACGGTTCGATTATCCGAGGTTCTGTGCGATTACAGAACTGATGCCTGCCGCGTTTCCGGACATAACGAGGTATGCATAATCACCTGCGGTCTTGACCGCACTGTTTACAACCACCTGATACTGCTCAGGATTATAGTTCTCCAGCTCCTGTGCTTTCTGCTGCTTTACCTGATCAAGCTGCGCTGCAACCGTCTGTGCGGCGGCGCTGTCCTTGGCATGGATAATGATCACTGTATCGGCCTTGGTCGGATCCTCCGCAATCGCAAAAACATACTCGCTCAGACTTCCGGCATCAATGCCATAATAGTTTGACATATAATCGGCATCCACCTTTACCATAGATGGGAGTGAACCGGAAACCTGCTGATAAATTTCCGATACGGACTTTGCAGAAGCCTTCGCTGCGGTCTCGGCTGCGGTCTCCTTCGCCGCTTCGCTTGCCTTGGTCTCATCCTTTTTCTCTTCTGCAGAAGTCTCGGTTTCAGCTGCGGTAGTCTCCGCAGCGGCAGCACTTTCCTCTGCCGCAGTGGTCTCTGCCGCAGCCGTGCTTTCCTCTGCCGCGGTGGTGGTTTCCGCTGCTGTACTTGTCTCTGCTGCCGTCGTTGCAGCGGTGGTTTCCGCCGCCTTTTTACTGCCGCAGGCTGTCAATGCAAACGCAGCGGTCATAAGACCTGCTGCCACAAAAAGTCTCTTCTTCATACGATCTCCTTACGGTATGGTTCCATCCCCCTACCGTTTTTCTTCTTATCTCTTTCCTTTGTGCGTTAAAAGGCCGCTGCCATGCAAGGCAGCGGCAGCACTTGCGGTTTATTTTACTGCGCGTTACTCATCTGTGCAAGAACCTGCTGACGAATCGCATAGATTTTCGGAGCAGCATAGTCCTTCAGCGTCTGCGTCCAGACAGCATAACCGGCCGCATTCTCATGAATATAGTTATCCAAATTGTATTCCTGCTTCAGATTACCTTCCGCATCGGAAACACGAGTCGCAATGTCGATATAATTCCAGCCGTTCTCCTTGGCCATTTTTTTCAGTTCCACATTCAGCTCACGAATGGCCTGGTTATTGACCCCTTTCTGTGCACCATCCTTTACGGTCGGTGTCGCACTGAGAATCGTGAAATCGCAATCCGGATTCACTTCCTTGATCTTCTTGATAAGCGCCTTGTATTTCCATGTAATATGATATTTACCGCCCAGATCATTGATACCCAGGAACATATAGATATGCTTTGCACCTAAAAGCTTAACCGATTCCCACACCGGACGCTGCTGCCCCATGCAACGCGGATGTTTGCTTGTAGCAGATACCGGATCAAACGCGCCCAAAAGGCTATATCCACTGGAAGTCAGAAATTTCATGGTACCGAGAACCGGATCCACCGGCTGACCGGCTTCCTTACTCTGATTTTTCATCTGCATCGCATAATTTTCAAAGCCCTGCGAAACCGAATCACCAATCAGCACCGAATCCGCAAAAAACTGCTCATACTCACTGTCCATAGGTACATAGGCTCCGGCATTGGCCGAATTGTCAGAAAGCGTAGTGCTTGCCCCTGTTTCCTGTACGGCCTGTGCAGTGCCGGATGCGGCACCGGCAGCATAAGCCGTGCTGCCATACATCATGGAAACTGCAAGTACTGCTGTTACGATACGAGTAAATCTTCTTTTCATTTCCCCTACTTCCTTACTTCTTTATATTCGATGAAGCAATGCGAATCTCTTCGACTGCTTTATCCCTGTGATAATTTCCGGTACGCATAGGCCACAAGCTGCTCCCGCCATACGGCATACGCTGCTCTTGTCTGATGTACAAATCCGTCACTGCAATACACAGG
>ONLM01000243.1 GCA_900318695.1 uncultured Eubacteriales bacterium
CCATCCGGATAAATTGTGCTGGCACGACTGTAGAGATTGTAAAGCTTTTCGTAATCTTCATTCTGGTGATAGTACTCACCGAGGAAGTTTACAAGCTCATCAAAATAACGTTTTAATTTTACAGATTCCAGAATTACCCAGTTGTCGGTGGAAAATTCCGGTAAAAGCTCGCCGCGGTATAGCTCAAAGGCCTTTGCATAAAGCTCTGCGCGATGGTCACGGTTTGGTTCCTGTTCGGCCTGCTGACACAGTTCACGGTAGGCCCGTACATCGATGAAGACTTCATAGCCTTCCGGTTTTTCCGGGAAATAAACTCCCTTTTTTCCTTCAATGTACCGTTTTCCCGGGATACCGCTCTTTTTGAGCTGCGTACGAGCCTGATGCAACAGATTGTTTAAACTGTTGTTTTCATCCAACAGATCCTTAAATCCAAACACTCCATCAATCAGTTCGCGCTTGGAAATGCCCTTCTCATGATTCAACAAAATAATTTGAATCAGCTTCAGAAAGTTTGCTTTATTGTTCTGTCCAAGCCCCATGTACTGCCCGTTTACTGTAATGGAAAAACCACCCAGCATACTGATGTCAATCCGATTTGTCTGCTCACTCATTTTTTTTCCCTATTCTTTCCAAACAAAGTAGAATGACGTCTCTTAAATGTTGAGACTTATGTTTGACTTAATTTTAGACTGATTTAAGTGAAAAGTAAACGTTTTACAAAATTTTTTAATGAGTTCTGTAATTTTTACTAATGAATGAACAGCGTATTTGTATATTAATTTTGCAATATATGGTTAAATTTTTAATATTTTAAAAAACAATCTGAAAATGTTCGATCAGAAGACCCCAAAAAACACCGATAGCATAGAGAATGATGGTAATACGGAGATTCTCATTTGGGTGATCATTGGTACGGAACAGAACCAGAAGGCCGACACCGGCACCAACCAGGAGGCCTGCCATCATCTGTCCCGCGTTCAGTATGCCCATAAGATATAACTGGGTAATAGATACAGAGGCTGCACAGTTCGGAATAAGGCCTACGATTCCGGCCAGAAATACACCGATTACCGGTTTGCCGGAAAGGAAATTGCCCAGTGCTTCAGCGCCAATGCCTTCTACCAGTAAAGTAATGACCAGTGTGATCAAGAAAATGAAAACGGTGATCTGCAGTGTGTGATGCAGGGCAGGGCGGAAAATGTCCGAATGTCCATGGCCTGCGTGGCCGTGATGATGTGCATGATGATGTTCTGCATGTTCTGCCTGCGGTTCGTTTTCTTCGTGCGATTCCGCGTTCTTTTCGTCGTGCTCACATTCACATTGTTCGTGATCGCAGAGATCATGAATATGCTTTTCCGGTGCGTAGGTATGATAGGAGCCGTGGTGCATGAAGAAATCCAGCAGATAGCCGGAAATAACGCCCAGAATTGCTTTTGTTCCGAGAATTTTCAGTATGGTCAGCGGAGCAACCTGTTCTGAAATAAAGATCGGAAGCATTTCGTCGGACGTGGACAGAAACACGGCAATCAGTGTGCCGATGCTGATGACACCGCCTGAAAAAAGGCTTGCGGCAGCGGCAGAAAATCCGCACTGCGGTAGAATACCGAAACCGCCGCCCAGAACCGGTCCGAAATGGCCGGCCTTTTCCAGCCAGGCTGTGGTGCGGGCGCTGGTTTTATGTTCCATATATTCCATAAACAGGTAGGTTACAAATAAAAACGGAACAAGCTTTAGTGTATCGATAACTGCATCGAGTAATGCGTCAAGAATCATAAATCTCCTCTTTCTACTGACGGTCCCTGCCAGGTACGCGACCCCCGGCTGTTTCGCCAATCCTATCAAAAATCATACGCGTTTTATAATTGCCTATTAAGAATATCATGGCTGTCAACATTCAGGTTTACATATGAACATGTATTAATAATTGAACGATACCATGAGAGAATATAAAAAGGCCACCGGATTTCGGAGGGAAGTTCTCCGAAAATCCGGTGGCCTTGGGGTGAAAGTTATGACAAAAACAAATTAACGCATTTTCTCAGGTTCATGTGTTGCGGCATAGTGAAGGGAGGCTTCAATCAGGCCGCGGAACAGAGGATGTGCTTCGTTCGGTCTCGATTTGAATTCCGGATGTGCCTGCGTAGCAACATAATACGGATGATCGTGAAGTTCGATCATTTCCACGATATGTCCGTTCGGGGATTTGCCGACGAGCTGCAGACCGGAAGTCTCATATTCTTCACGGTAGTCATTGTTGACTTCATATCTGTGACGGTGCCGCTCGGAAATCTCTGTGCTTCCATACAGCGCATGTACCTTGGAACCTTCATTCAGAACACAAGGATAAGCGCCCAGACGCATGGTACCGCCCAAGTCTTCTATGCCCTTCTGCTCCGGCATCAGATCAATAACCGGATGTGTTGTGGCCGGATCAAATTCGGTGGAGTTCGCATCGGCAAAACCAAGAACGTTACGGGCGTATTCAATTACAGCAATCTGCATACCGAGACAGATTCCAAGATAAGGAATTTTATTTTCACGGGCGTACTGTGCCGCCATGATCATTCCTTCGATACCGCGGGAACCGAAACCGCCGGGAACCAGAATGCCGTCCACGCCCTTTAAGAGTGTTGCGGCGCCGACCTTCTCCACTTCTTCAGAGTCCACCCACCGGATGTTGACTTTTGCATGATTTGCAATGCCGCCATGCTTTAATGCTTCTACGACACTTAAGTAGGCATCATGAAGCTGTGTGTATTTTCCAACGATGGCAATTACACTTTCCTGTTCCGGATGGCGCAGGTTTTCTACCATACGTTTCCAGTCGTTGAGCTCCGGTTCCGGACATGGAAGGTGAAGGCATTCGAGTACAGACTGTGCCAAATGTTCTTTTTCCATAAGAAGAGGGACTTCGTAAATGAATTCCGCATTGCTGTTCTGAAGAACATGATTAGAAGGAACGTTGCAGAATAACGCAATTTTGTCTTTGATATCCTGCGGCATTGGCTGCTCGGTACGGCAAACCAGAATATCTGCCTGAAGGCCGAGACGCTGAAGCTCACGTACGCTCATCTGCGTTGGCTTGGTCTTCAATTCTTCCGAAGCATGAAGATAAGGAACCAAAGTGACATGGATCATAATGGCATTTTCATGACCGACCTCATGCTGAAACTGACGAATGGCTTCGAGAAACGGCTGGGACTCGATATCACCGACGGTACCGCCTACTTCAATGATGGCAATGCGGTCTTCTGCAGGATCTTCGGAGCGATAGAAATCGGATTTGATTTCATTTGTGATGTGCGGAATGACCTGTACAGTACGGCCCTCGTATTCACCATGACGTTCTTTATTTAATACGGACCAATAAACCTTGCCGGAGGTGATATTGGCCTTATGATCCAGGGATTCATCGATGAAACGCTCATAATGGCCAAGATCGAGATCGGTTTCGGTGCCGTCGTCGGTTACGAAAACTTCTCCGTGCTGAATCGGGTTCATGGTACCCGGGTCAATGTTGATGTACGGGTCAAACTTTTGCATGGTAACTTTGTAGCCCCTTGCCTTTAAAAGTCTTCCCAGAGAAGCGGCGGTAATGCCCTTGCCGAGTCCGGAAACAACACCGCCGGTTACGAATACATACTTGATCATGGTCACGTCCTTTCTGATCCTGGTGGATCGATACAATATCGGTTCAGATGCATGGTTTTCAGATGCGTACATTTACGGTTATATGCAAAAAGAGGTGACAAGGGCCCCGGAAATTTTCATTTCCGTGACGCCATTGTCACCTCTTCTATCAAATGCTCCCACGCTGGAGCAGTGCATCCTGATTAAAAATACTGTAGAACTATATCACTAGGATGGAGTCTCTGCAATAGGGTTTTTGATAAATTTTTTCAATCGGAACGAAGCGCATCAATTGGATTTAATGCCGCGGCACGTCGTGCCGGCATATAACCGAAAATCAGTCCGATGGCAACCGATACGGAGAACGATACAAGGATGGAACCGATGGTCGGTGCTGCGTTTATGCCCATAATGCTGCCGGCGACTTTTGTCAGGATACAGCCGGCCAAGATGCCGAGGAGACCACCGCAGGAACTTGTGACGGCGGCTTCGATGACAAACTGGCAAAGGATGGTGCGGCGTTTTGCCCCCAGCGATTTTCGGATGCCGATTTCCCGGGTACGTTCGGTAACGGAAACCAGCATGATGTTCATAACGCCTACGCCGGCTACCAGAAGAGAAATTCCGGCAATACCGCCGAGGAGCATAGACATGGTGCCAATCATTTCATTCATCGAATCCAAAAGCTCGGACATGGCGGTTACATTGTAAAGATCATCGTTTTTAAAAATAGTATACAGAAAATCTTCAATCTTTGTTTTTATGGTGGCGGCATCGTTTACGAGCTCGTCCGGAAGGGTAAGTGTATAGCTTGATACCGTGCCGTTCCGGCTCAGCTTGATTGCAGCGGTGTAAGGAATATAGATGAAGTCATCGGTACCGCCTTCTTTCAGCTCTTCACTCTGGGAAGTCTGCCGGTCCACTACGCCGACAATCTTGTACTTTTCACCATTGATGCTCACAGACTGCCCGATAGCGGAGGACGGAGAGCCGAAATAATTGGTGGCAACATAGTATCCGAGTACGGCAACTTTCTGACGGGATTTCATATCGGAATACTGTAAGAAACGTCCGTTGGTGAGCTCATAATCGAGAATGGTCAGATATTCCTCGGATACACCGCTCACCTTGGTGGAGGTAGTGTTTTCATTTCCGACTTTTACAGTGGCACTGACATTGACATTCGGAGAAATATGAGAAAAACTGTCTTGATTTTCATCAAAAAAGCGATACATCTGATCCACAGAAAGGGAACGTGACGAAAGGTTTGTAACATTTACGGTGATGCGGTTTGTGCCCATCGAAGCAAAGCTTTCTGTCATATAGGACATTTCACCGTTGACAAGGCCTACGAGAATGATTACGGCAGCGACACCTATGATGATGCCAAGCATCGTCAGGAAGGAACGCATTTTGTTTGACCATATACTTTTTAAAGCAAGACTAAATGAGTTTAGCATATTCCTCCGCATTTCCGTCGTAGACGATCCTGCCATCCGAGATACGGATGATCCGTTTCGCTTCCAGTGCAATGGAATTATCGTGGGTGATCATTACAACGGTATTTCCTTCTTTATGAATATCTTTTAGAAAACCGAGAACCTGGCGGGATGTTTTGGAATCCAGTGCGCCGGTAGGCTCATCGGCCAGAATCAGTTCCGGATCACCGGCCAGTGCGCGGGCAATGGATACACGTTGCTGCTGTCCTCCGGAAAGCTGAGACGGATGCTGCATCCATTTGTCTTCAAGTCCTACCCGGGCCAGCTGCCGCATGGCGCGTTCCCGCCGCTCTTCCCGTGGAATGCCGGCATAGAGTAACGGCAGTTCGACATTGCCCAGCAGGTTGTCTCGCGGGAGCAGATTGTACTGCTGAAAAATAAAACCGATTTTTTTGTTACGGATCTCCGCGAGTTCATCGTCCCGCATGTCGGAAACATCGATGCCATTGATGGCGTAGCTTCCTCGTGTCGGGACATCAAGGGCACCGATGATATTCATGAGGGTGGATTTTCCGGAACCGGATTTTCCGACGATGGCGACAAATTCACCCGGATAGATATTTAAGCTGATACCATCGTTTGCATGCACTTCTTCGGAGCCCATGGTGTAGATTTTGTATATATCCCGGAGCTCAAGGAGCGGCTGTTTTCCGAGCTGCTCCTTGGGAATATGAAGGACCACACCGTGCGCCTCTTCCTTTTGCGCTTCCTGAAGCCGGCGGATTTCTTCCGGGTTTTCACTATATTCGTCAAGTTCTTCGTTTGCCATAGTGTTCTCCTTTTAATTACGCATCGGACCACCGCTCGGGGCACCGGAGCCGCTGCGGTTTCCACTGAAATTGCCGCCCGGAGCGCCGCCGAATCCGCCATCCGGACCTCCGTTCATCCCCGGCATATTTATATCTTCGTTTGTGGTTACGGTAGACTGGGTAATGTAGACGGTATCGCCTTCGGAAAGGTCGCCGGAAGTGATCTCTACATATTCATCACTTGTCACGCCGGTTTCAACGGTTACGGCATGGAAACCGTCCGGTATCAGGCCGGAGGCGGACTGCTTTTCGCCTGTTTTTGCCGTAGAATCGGAAGAAACAGGAGCCTTGTTTGTATTTTCTGAGGATTCCTTTGCCGTATCTTTTACATAGACCTGGTTTCCGCGCTGCAATGCATCCACAGGAACAGCCAGAACATTTTCAGCTTTGTCCAGAGTGATGACGCCTTCCACGTTCATGCCGGGAAGAAGATCTCCGTATTCTTTTAATGTAACCGTGACCGGATAATAGGTGACACCATTGGAGGAAGTACCTTCCATGGAAACATTCGTTACCGTACCGGTGAAGGTTTCGTTTTCAAAGGCATCTGCGGTTACGGTAACCTCCTGCCCCACTTTGACTTTGGAGATATCCAGTTCGTCGATATTCATCTGGAAGGTGACTTCGGAAAGATCATAAATTACGGCCAGCGTGGTGGCAGTATTTCCGGTTTGTACATTTTCACCGCTGTTGACGCTTTTGGATACGACCGTGCCGGAAATCGGTGCGGTGATGGTATAGTTGTCCAGACTGTCCTGCGCCTTGTCCAATGTAGACTTGGCGTTCTCGAGATTGTCTTCTGCACTGCGAAGCGCATCTTTATAGGAATCCACTTGATCAGAAGCATCGGAAGAACTGATGGTAAATAATGCCTGTCCTTCAGAAATGTAATCTCCCGGATGAACCAGCAGACTTTTTACGGTTACTTCCGATTTCAGTGCGCTGAGTTTTAGCGGTGTGTCTTGCGTTGCTTCAAAGCTTGCGTCCCCGCATGACTGCATTCCATTGACCTCTGCCGTTGCCGTCATGCTTGTCGTAAGGCCACCCGGATTTTGTACCTGAATCGTGACGTAACGAACCAGCTGCCCTCCGGTCAGAGTTTCGTCAAGACTTCCCACAGAAAGAACCGTTCCGACAATCTGTTCCAATGTGTCGGACAGAGTCAGAACAGCGGAGGAACCGGCCGGAATCTGCTGCGCTTCAGTGGACAGGAATGGAACGCTGAGTGTCATAACCGTGTCATTGTAGAGGGTTCCGATTTCGGAATTACCGGAGATTTTGTCTCCGACTTTGATCGATAAGGATTTCAGGTAACCGGAACGATCGGATTTTACGGTATTGCCGCTGAAATTACCTGCGGCTTTATTGTAGTTTTTCAGTGCATCGTCATAGTTGTCTTGGCTTCGTGACAGGCTGGACGTGGCACTGTTCAGCTGTGTTTCGGCAGAACTTGCATTGATCTGGTACAGAACCTGTCCTTCACTTACCTGATCGCCTTCTTCAAAGTCGGCGGAAATAACTTCACCGCTGACCATAGAGGTAATGGTATAGGAATTTTTCGGCATAATCGTACCGGAACTGGACAAAGTGGAAACGATGGTTTCTTTGGAAACCTGGGCGGTTTTTACGGCTTTTGTCCCTTTCTTGGCTGCGGTTGAAGTTTTCAGATAAATGGCTGTGCCGATCCCGGCAAGAAGCAAAAGAACCAGACCGCCCAGGAGCAGAATCCGGAGTGGCTTTCTGGATTTGGATTTCGAAAAAGTTTTCATATCGGTTCTCCGTGAAAATGGGAATAAATAGGGCGAAAGGAACGCCGTGATAAATAGAGCTTCATTTAGGAATTCAGATAGGCGAGCACAGTACGATTGCCCTGCGTATCGGTCTGGTAGACAATAGTGATGGTGTCATTTACTTCTACAGAACCGTATACGGAAAAGGCGTACTGCATACCGCTGTCGGTGCTGGAAATGGTATATTCCGTGCCATCGACTTCGATGGAGGTCGGCGTCATAATATCGCTGGAACTGTAATAAATGGCATCCAGATTGCCGGAGGCCACTGCCATCTGTGTGCTGGAACTGGAAGTACTGGTTCCGGTTTCGGAATAGGCATATACGGTCTTTGTTGAGGAATTGTAATAAATCACCGTTGCACAGTTTTCGGCTTCCGATTCGATTTCGTCAATGGATGAGGTAGCACCGTTGAGAAAACAGGAGGCGGAATTTTTAGAGAACGGGATGAGGCCGGATACATGATGCCCTTTCTTTAATAAGTAAGGTCCCTTCAGATTGGAAGACAAGGTGTCCATTGCATTCAGTTCATTATCCCCGGAGAGATTGAAACCAAGCAGAGAACCGTAAATGGTTTGCGATGTTTTGGTCTTATTTTCATTGGAACTGGTATTGGTCAGTAAAAGATTGTAAAAAAAGTTTACGCAATCCTGGTATGTCAATACATCGTTCTGTCCTTTTCCGATGTCGTCGGTGAGACCGATGGCCTGGGCTTTGGCCACGCGATTTGCAATCTGGTTACCGGTGAAATCTGCATCGGTATAGCCTAAGAGACTTAAGCCGGCTTTGGCGGCTTCAAACAATCGCACGGCTTGTGTCGGTTTGAACTGACCGCCGAGGAAAGCCGACATCCAGCCTTTTTCGGCGGCAATGCGAATGAAGGCGGCATTGTCATCCGTAGCCGGCACATCATTGAAAACAGAGACATTGGAAACGGCTGCTACGGAGTTGTTATAGCTCGAAGCGCGAACCAGCATCCGGGCAAAGGTTGCGCGGCTGACAGGCTGCGAATTCAGGGTGACATCGAAGTTTTCCATAATATTGCTGCTGACCAGAATCTTTTTACGCTGCTCCAGTGTGGATCCGGCATAACTTGTCATAGGCATAGCGGCAATGACACTGGCAGCACCGGTGAAAACCGCGATGGTTCCATATAGATAATGTTTATATGAGTATCGGCTCATGAGGACTCCTTTCAAAATGATCCCGGAAACCGTTTGAATGAAAATGAATCCGGGATTGCAGTTCATGTAGAGGAGTGTATAAAATGAAACTGAAAGGAAACTGAAAAGAACGGAATATATATTTTCAGCCTGTCTTCAGCTTTTTCGTTTAAGATAGGTTCCATAAAAATCCGTGTTTTATATAGAAAGGAACCGAATGAAAATTTTAGTGGTAGAAGATGAAAAACTTCTGGCGGAATCGGTAAAAGTTCTTCTGGAAGAAAAGAAATATGAAGTCGATGCCGTTTATGATGGCGAGACCGGGCTCGATTATGCAGAAACCGGCGTATACGATCTCATTATTTTAGATGTTATGATGCCAAAGATGAATGGATATCAGGTGGCCAGACGGCTTCGAAAGGAACATACGTCGACACCGATTCTTATGCTTACGGCCAAATCCGAAATTCTGGATCGCGTAGAGGGATTGAATTCCGGAGCGGATTATTATCTTACGAAGCCTTTTGACGCCCGGGAACTTTTAGCCTGTGTCAATGCATTGCTTCGGCGGAACGGCGGAGAAGTCGATGAACTTTCCTTTGGAAATACCTTGCTGGATCTGGATACCGGTGCGCTGCTTTGTGAAGGGAAAGAACTACGGCTATCGGCAAAGGAATTTGATGTTATGCGTATGCTGATGCAGGCCAAGGAAAAGAACGTTTCCAAAGAGGCTATTTTGTCCAAGGTATGGGGGTTCGATTCGGATGCCGTGGAAAATCATGTGGAGGTATATGTGGGATTTCTGCGGAAGAAGCTGAAGTCCATC
>ONLM01000016.1 GCA_900318695.1 uncultured Eubacteriales bacterium
CAGACAATGATCTTTCCGTGATCATCGATAGAAGCACGGGCAATTTCTTCCCGCTTTAAACACTGCAGCTGCTTCTCAAGGGATTCCTGTACCAAAAGAGCCAGATCCATCGAATCGGTGATTAAAACAGCAGAAGAATTTTTATCATGCTCTGCCTGACTCAGAAGATCGGCGGCAACGTAGTCCGGATTGGATTTTCCATCGGCCAGTACCAGTACTTCGGATGGTCCTGCAATCATATCGATACTTACCAGACCGAAAACCTGTTTTTTCGCCTCCGCGACAAAGGCATTGCCCGGTCCCATGATTTTATCCACCTTGGGAATGGATTCGGTTCCGTGTGCCAGTGCGGCAATGGCCTGTGCACCGCCCACTTTAAATATCCGGTCCACACCGGCAATCTCCGCTGCTGCCAGAATATACGGATTGACACTGCCATCCTTTGCCGGCGGCGTTACCATGATAATTTCATCCACGCCGGCAATTTTTGCAGGAATCGCATCCATCAGTACTGAGGAAGGATATGCCGCTGTACCGCCCGGCACATAGAGACCGACGCGCTCCAGAGGGATGATTCTCTGTCCTAAAATGACGCCCGGTTTTTCCGTCATAATGAAACTCTGCCGAACCTGTTTTTCATGGAAAGCGCGGATGTTTTGGGCAGCTTCCTGAAGAATGGCATAGAATTCCGGTTCAACTTTTTTCTTCGCTTCGGCACGTTCTTCTTCGCTGACCTGAAAATCCGTGAGATCCACATGATCAAAACGACTTGAATATTCCCGTAGTGCCGCATCTCCTTCGGCACGGACATGAGCAATGATTTCCTTTACAGCGTCTTCTACACTGGAGGTAGGCTCAAAACGGGCAAAAATTTCCGCCTCGCTGATTTTCCCCATTTCAAAAATCCGAATCATAATCCTTTTCCTTTCCTTTTTCCATAGTGCTCTTAATGTTCAAGCTTTATAACCTTCAGATCTTCGTCACTGCCGACAAGCTTTGCAAGTCCATCCCGGATCCGCAGAATTTCCTCATGGCGGAACTGAAAGCTGATTTTGTTGCTGATAAGTCTTGCACTGATCGGTACGACGGTTTCCAGCACATCGAGATTGTTTTCACGCAAGGTATTTCCGGTTTCCACGATATCAACGATGACATCGGAAAGCTTCAGAATCGGAGCGATTTCGATGGAGCCGTTCAAATGGATAATGTCAATGTCCCGGCCTTTTTTTTCATAAAAAGCGCCGGCAATATGCGGGAATTTGGTGGCAATGCGTAAGGTACGGTCTTCATTGTCGTAAAAATCCTTTGGGCCGGCAACGCACATCCGGCATTTGCCGATTCCGAGGTCCAGAAGTTCATATACTTCCGGTTCGTATTCGAGGAGAATATCTTCTCCGCAGACGCCGATGTCTGCGGCACCACGTTCTACATAAATGGATACATCGGAAGGCTTGACCCAGAAATACCGGATTCCCTTCTCCGGATTTTCGAAGGTCAGCTTCCGGTTTTTTTCGAGAATCGCCGGGCAATCATAGCCGGCGGCCGCCATCATACTGTAGGTTCGATCGCCAAGACGTCCCTTTGGTAATGCAATATTGATCATGCTTTACCTCCTTCGGTTTGTATCAACAGACGTGCCTCTTTGATGGAACATATCCGTTCCGCCCGAATCTTATGCTCCATATGCTCTCTTTCATCGAGTCGAATGCTGCGGACTTTTTTCCCAAGTTCTGTCAGGGTCTCCATGACTTCGGCGAGTTCTTCCGGTGCGTCTTTTCCGGATCATAATAAATTAGGAAGTCCACGTCGTGATTTTTCGGTACGTGAAGGTAGTTTGTCACGACATCCAGATACATGGCAAAGCCTATGGCACCAACTTTCTTTCCCATTTTTTCCGGTAGCCGATCGTAGCGGCCTCCCGATAATATGGTGAATGGAATTTCTGCAGCGGCACCCTGAAAAAGAATGCCATTGTAGTAATCCATAGAATTGACCAGTGAAAAATCAAGATAGACAGAGTCTTCTACACCAAAGGCCGACAGAATGCGTCCGAGTCCTGCCAGATGATCGAGTTCCTGGGCGCTTGCATTGGAAATGGCATAGCTTCGCAGAACGTCAATGCCTTCATGGAACGGAAGGTAAAGATCCATAAGTTTTGCCAGGGTCTGCTCCGATGCTTTCGTCAGCCGGCCTTCCTTCGTCAGTGTGCCTAATCCTGCCGTATTTTTTTTGTTAAAGAGCTTGAGAACATCCTCCCGTGTTGCCGGAGAAAGATCCATTGCATCAAACATTTTAGAAAGAAAAGCGGCGTCACTCAGGCGAACGGAAATCTGTCCGGAAACAAGACGAAGACTTTTTACAGCCAATGCGATCACTTCGGCTTCGCAGTATTGATCAATGTTTCCGATACATTCGATGCCGGTCTGTGGAATCTCCCTGTAATGATTATCCTTCGGACGGTAGACCGTCTCGTTATAATAGACTTTTTCCTCTCCACCGGAATTGGACTTTATGATACTGAGGGTTACATCCGGCTTTAACGCCAGAAGCGAACC
>ONLM01000035.1 GCA_900318695.1 uncultured Eubacteriales bacterium
TAGAACAGAATAAAAACCGCATCGAACTGGTGCTGGCCAATAATGATGATATGGCACTTGGTGCCATGGAGGCATATCGGACGTCCGGCATCAGTGAAAGTGAGTGGCCGGTGATCTTTGGCGTAGACGGAACGATGGCCGGTCGGCAGGCGGTGAAGGATGGAACATTGACCGGAACGGTATATAATGATGGAACCGGTCAGGCCAATGCCATGTTCCGCCTGGCATATGCCATAGGCACCGGCGACAGTCTGAACCGAATCGGTCTCGAAGGTGACAAGTATATTCGCCTTCCGTATGCCAAGATTACGCCGGAAAATATAGCCGCCTTTGAGAACTGATCTCAAAGACGGCTCCTTGTTTAAATAAGAAGAAACAGTGAAGATTCTGCCGGAATCCGGGACTCCCGGTCTAATGCAGTTCCGAAAGAACATCCTGCCAATACCGGTCTCCATGTTCGATGGAAGTCAGATAAACGGTTTTCATGGTTTCCGCAAAGGTCTCACATTCTTTTTCCAGCTTGAATTTGGCCGGGATCACGCGGGTAACTTCCAGAATTTCGCGGGCGATTTTGCGCCCGAGCTTCGCGTCGGACATGGCAAACATACCAAAGATAGTGGAATGGTAGGTTTTGTCTTCAATACAGGTACTGAGCCAGAGCTTGGCAAAGGCACGCCATTCATTCAGAAGGACGTCATCCGGTGTATCGTCCAGAATGCAAAGGTCACTGAGATACTGGCGAATGTGTTTTCCGACACTTCGCTGGTTGAAAAAGTTCACTCCCGCGCGCCCCTCGATGAGAAGCATCATCCAGGCGGCAATAAAATGATCCTTGCGTCCGGTGGAAATGCGTTCTCCGGCCGGATAGCGTTTTTCCAGAATGAAAAGACGCCGCCGGTCTGCCATGAGCATTGCATCGTCGGCATGGGACGCTTCCAGAGCCTGAATGTGTTCGTGCAGGATCCGTTCACGCTGGTCGATATCGTGGATCTCGTAGTAGTGCAGAGGCCAGTCCTCCAGATAGTCAATTTCGGCTTGATTTTCACGTAAGAGCATAGCAAAAGCAACCTCGTTTTTCTTTAAAATAAGAATCTGCTGATATTTTATCATTCTGCTTGACAGATGCAAAGCCCAATGCTAATATGTTCAAAATATAAAAAACAGTAATATTTATGAACAAGAAACAAGACGGTTTGAACTTTTGAATCAGTGATTTCAAGGCCTTATCATTTGTATTCAAAGCTCCACATCACAGAATTGGGAGAAAAGTACAGAAATGAAAACGTCAGCAAAACAGAAAGTAGATATTATGAATGAACAGAAGTCGTTTACCGTGATTTCCGGTCAGGAAGAATCACCGAAGCCGGGTTTTAATCCGAAGCGGATTGATTGGATGGTCACGCTGGTACCCTTTGCCCTGATTGTTTTAGCCTGCGGCATGTTTTTTGCTTTTCCGGAAAAATCAAATGAAGTACTGACCGGTATCCGGAATTTTCTGGGAGACAGCTTTGGACTGTATTATCTGTTGATCGGACTTGGCACAGCAATACTATCCATTTACATAGCATGTTCCCGTTACGGAAAGATCGTGCTTGGTGCACCGGATGAGAAACCGAAATACAGCTTTTTTGTCTGGGGATCGATGATGTTTACGGCCGGACTTGCCGCTGATATCTTGTTTTACAGTTTTTGCGAATGGATCCTGTACTGGGAAGACCCGCATACCACAGAGCTGGGCAGCCTGATGACATGGTCAAGTACCTTCACGTTGTTCCACTGGGGACCGATTCCATGGAGCTTTTATCTTGTCCTTGCGGTTGCATTTGGATTTATGCTTCATGTACGGAAACGCCCAAAGCAGAAATATTCCGAAGCCTGCCGTCCGCTGCTCGGACGTCATACCGATGGAATGGCCGGCCGTTTCATTGATATTTTAGCTGTTTTTGCACTCCTTGCCGGTACGGCAACCACCTTCTCTGTAGCAACTCCGCTTATGTCGGCAGCAATCAAGGATCTGTTTCAGATCAATGTTTCGGATCGCGCCATTACCATGGTGATTCTTATCATCACCTGTGCGGTCTATACCCATTCTGTATTGAGAGGAATGGTCGGTGTGTCCTTCCTTGCCAAAGCCTGCACCTGGATGTTTTATTTTCTTCTTGCCTATGTTTTGCTTTTTGGCGGTGAGACACGCTTCATTCTGGAAAACGGCCTTTCCGCAGTCGGTAACCTCGTACAGAATTTCTTTGCACTCAGTACTTATACGGATCCGACCCGGGAAACGAACTTTGCGCAGAACTGGACGATTTTCTATTGGGCATACTGGATGGTTTGGTGTGTTGCGGCACCATTCTTCATAGGAAGTATTTCTCGCGGCCGTACCGTTCGAAGCACACTTCTCGGCGGTTATGTTTTTGGTCTCGGCAGTACCTTTGTCAGCTTCATTATTTTAGGGAACTATGGTCTGGGGCTGCAGGTATTAGGAAAGATGGATATTGTTTCGTTCTATGAAAAGAGCAAAAGTTTATATGCAACCATCATCGCCATTATGAAGAACCTGCCGTTTGCACCATTGGTTTTAGGTCTTCTCATTGTTACCATGATTGCTTTCTATGCTACGACGTTTGACTCCATCGCGTTGGTGGCAGCACAGTACAGCTATAAGAATTTGGGAGAAAACGAAGAACCGTCACAGTCCATCAAGGTATTCTGGTCCGTTCTCCTGATCCTTCTTCCTTTAGCGCTGGTCTTCTCCGAAAGCTCTATGGCGAATCTTCAGTCCGTATCCATTATCGCGGCTTTCCCGATCGGCATTATTATTCTTATGATTGCTGCAAGCTTCATGAAGGATGCGAAAAAGTATATGAAGGAATTGGACGAGCAATCCTCTGCAACTTGAAAGTATTGGTAAATATATGATAAAATCCTATTGATATGCAAAAGAATTAAGCATATCAATAGGATTTTTTGACGAAAAAAGGAGACTTGACGAGATGCTTCAGGGCTTTTTCAACTATGATAATCCGGTTTGGCGTTTTGCCGGCCGTTTGGGTGACATGTTTATTCTCAATATACTTTGGATTCTTTGCTGTATTCCGATTTTTACTATTGGTGCTTCAACGACGGCATTATATTATTGCACGTTGAAGATCGTGAAGAACGAAGATTATGGAAATATCCGCATGTTTTTTCATTCTTTTAAGCAGAATTTTGTACAGGCCACGATCATTTGGCTGATTATGCTGTCATTGGGAATGATTCTTGTTTTTGATTTTTATTTCTTCGGCAACATCATGACCGGTGCCGACAGCATACGTTTTGTGCTCCGGGCATTGACCGGTGCCATTCTTCTGATCTGGCTCTTTGTATTGCTGTATGTATTTCCGCTGCTCAGCCGTTTCGATAACAGCATTAAGCATACCTTGTCCAATGCTGCATTCATGAGCCTTCGGTTCATCGGATCGACGCTGGCTATGCTGGTGTCGGATGCGGCAATCCTTGTACTTGGTTACATGGCGTTGTTTTATATTCCGTGGGTGACGGCAGTCCTCTTTTTCCTGGGATTTCCGGTCATTGCCTGGGTAAATTCCACTATGCTGGATCATATTTTTGAAAAGTTTATGCCAAAAAGAGAAGAACGAAGCGATGAGATTCGTCCGATTCTTGAAGATGTGAATGTAGACGGAACCGTAAAAGCGAATGCATCGGAAACAGAGAAAGCCCTCCGGAGTCTTCGTGGTGAGGGAGAAAGTGACAAAGCATGAGAATCGTTGGTTATTGTAGTACCACAACCTACAGTCAGAATGTCAATACGCAGAAAAAGGCGATCCTTGCGGCCTTTCCGGAGGCAACCATCATGATTGATCATCGTAATCATGATGACGATGGTCTTTTTGAAAAGAAATGGGATAAGATTGTCTCTCTGAACAAAATGCTCGTAGATGTGCTGGTGTTGGAATCGGTTACGAGAATGAAGGCGGAGCCGGACAAGATTGCTGCATGCTATGAAAAACTTTATGGCAATGGTGTGGAGATGGTGTTTCTGAAGAATCCGGAGCTCAACAGTGAAATTTTCCGGGCGGCAGATCAGGCAGTGGATGCTATGGAATGTGATATGGATTCCATGTTCCGCTTTAAGGATCTTTTGCGGGAAATCCGGAAACAGCAGATTGAAGCGGTGGTCAAGCTTTCTATTGAAGAACTGGAGTCCCGCAGTGAATTGGCCAAGCAGTCGGTAAAGCAGGCCAAGGAAAGCGGCAAAACCGTAGGACGGAAAGCGGGGGCCAAGGTTACGTCTACAAAGGAAGGACCGGCCAAGGAACTTATTAAGAGCCATGATAAGCATTTTGTGAAGGATCCGGCGGAGATCTGGAAGACCTCACGGATTATGGAAGAAGCCGGCATTTCTCGTCCGACATACCGGAAATATTTAAAGGATCTCATGCAGGAGCAGGTTCGTATGCTTGTTCTGAATAAATTCCGCCAGAAGCAGATGGCGGCCAAAGATGCGGCAAATTAAAAATTAAGAATACATAGTATATAAAAAACATCGCAGAAATTTTCTGCGATGTTTTTTATGGTTGAAAATAGAAATAATTTCCAACATCGTGTTATAATTATAAAGATAAACAATAATGTACTTCAAAAATTGAAGGTATTTTGGGAAATAACTCTACAGGAAATTCCTGCTTAGACCAGGATAATCAAGGTCCGGCTGAGTGAGGGATGCCGGAACCTTTAATCCTGATAGTATAGAGTATAGAATAGTTGGGCTTTCTCAAGTCCGAAAGTATCTTACGACTTTATGGAAAAGAAGTCTAATGAAAAATTCCGACAATTTTTCTAATTTACAGAAAAATTATCTTTTTAAGTGGATTTTTTACAATGCATACATTAAAATATGCAGATATAATGTATTATTCCAGAAACAATTAATTGAAATGATAAAATAAACTTAGAATTATGCGCGTCACAAACAAACCAATTAAAGGAATCTACGTAGAACAATATGAGCGGGATCAGACATTCCGAATGCCGGATTCCCATTTGCATCCATATTATGAATTGTTTTATTTAAATCGAGGGGCATGTACTTTTTTTGTAAACAACCATTTTTATGAGCTGAATGCCGGGAGTGTAGTTTTGATTCCGCCGGATACGCTGCATAGTACCAAGTACAAGAGTAAAAAGAAAGCCTTGCGCTCCGCGTTATTCTTTCGGCTGGAGGATCTTCAGTTCCCGGATCCGCATATGACCGAGGTGACCAAAGAGAAGCTGAGCAGTTCTTATGTGTTGGAAATTCCGGAAATGTACCGTCCCCATATCGAAAAAATTATTGAAAACATGATTGCGGAGGAACGATTTAACAATCAGATCACGAGCCCGGTTATGCTGCAGCTTTGTCTCATGCAGCTTCTGATTTTAATCAACCGTTTTGCAACCGGCATTGAGAACATTGCCGAAAGCATTCATACCAGCAACCGTCAGCTTATTCTGGCCGCCACCTTTATCAGTCGAAATTACAATCGTGCCATCACATTGGAGGAGATTGCCAAGGTATCCGGCTTCAGTCCGAATTATCTGAGCCGCAAATTTCACGAGTCCACCGGCATCGGGGTGCACGAGTATTTGAATCTGACACGTTTGCAGAAGGCGTCCATGGAACTTTTGAATACCGATCATACGGTTACGGAGGTGGCCATGAACTCCGGGTTCAGTGATTCGAATTATTTTAAAGATGCATTCAAAAAGATGTATGGCGTTTCTCCGCGGGCATACCGGAAAATGCAGAAGGAAACGGTGATGAGGGAGTAAAATTATAATTATAAATTCGGTGAAAAATCTTAATACACTTGTTCACACCATGTTCATAATTTGTTTAAAAAGTGTTTACACGATAAACATAGTTTATTCACGATTGACAAGTACTATATAACCAAGATAACAAATAAAGGTTATCAAAGATTAATAAGATTTTTTTCATAATACTCGGCCGGGGATCGTAGATCACCCGGCCTCCTCCCTTTTTATAGGTGTTTGTTTGCTTTCTTTTCTTTATATAAAAATGGCTGTCGCTTTCGATGATCTGTTCATCTGAGCGGCAGCTTTTTACATAAAATATGTCTTGCAGTAAAGCACAGTCTTTATATAAGAATATTTTAGCAAAATAATTTAGACCTTTCTTCATATTGCGTTTATGAGAAGGGAATTCCGCTACAAAGTCTTTATGGCGCTGATTAATTCTGCAATATCGGACAGAACTGCGGCAGGATGCTCGGCTTCGCCAAATCCGTATGCAGCATGAATAAAGCGGATTCCGGCTTTCTCTGCGGCCGCTTCGTCCATTCGCGTATCGCCTACGTAGATTGTTTCCTCCGGAAGA
>ONLM01000161.1 GCA_900318695.1 uncultured Eubacteriales bacterium
ATGTTTTCCGCCGTCTTATGATGCTTCTCGCTCATATAATACTTTCCGGATTTGATGGCAATACAGTCATCTCCCACGGAAATGGTCGTACCAAGAACAAGAAGATCACTGCAGCTTTCCGGATCCAACCCGTCTGTATTCGGTGAATCGGACGGATTCCAGATCGTCACATTGTAAAGTCCCATGTGATTGCAGTAATACGGATGAACCGTCCAAGATGGAGAATTCCGTACGGTAATGCCCTGCAGACGAACATATTCACAATGATTCAGGAAAATCGTATTCGGTCTCCAGGCAATGTGTTTTGTCTTCGGATCCTTCCACCAATCGCCCTGATCGCCGTTTCCATCAATGGTGCCTTCACCGATGATGTCCACATCCGTAAGTCCGATACCGGTAATCAAAGAAGCAAAACTCGTTTCCGGATTTCCCTCCCAGCTTGCGAAGCTGTATTCTGACGGTTCTTCCGAAGAAGCGCTTTCCGCTTTTACCAGTCCCGGAAGCAATGGGTAATGGTGACGGTCCGGATCGCCCAGAAGCACGGCTCCTTTCCGAAGCCACAATGTAATATGACTCTTCAGAAACAGCGGCTTTGTCAAAAAGCATCCTTCCGGTATTTCAATCGTTCCGCCGTCCGGGCAGGCCAGAATGGCCGCCTGAATGGCTGCCGTACTATCGGTCACGCCATCGCCCAAGGCTCCAAAATCGAGAATATTCAGCAGCACGGTTTCTTTTTTTGTGCGAATACGCTGAACCTCTGTCTTTGTTCCTTCCCGAACACCAATTTCATATTCCGTATCCGGAAGAAGTCCCTGTACGGTAACAACATTATTTCTTGTCTTCTGTACTTCCACACCATCCAGGAGAATCGATACTTCCTCATCGGTATGGCAGATTGTTGTATTTTCAAGTTCTAATGTAAGACTTCTTGTGAATACGGCTTGAATCGTAAATTTCATGTGTATGTCCTTCATTTGCTTTGTGGTAATTTTCACCAACAAGTCATATTATAGCGATTCGTTTTTTAGAAATCTTATAATAACTGACATATTTTTCACGATGTTATCTTATCGGCTACAATTTTTTGATATTTTTGGTCTATGTAAGCGTTTTTATAGCCGTTTGAAGTATCATTTTGTTCTGTTTCGGAAGTTTTCGGAGAATTTTGAATACAGTTTTTTTTATTTATATTGCCTATCTGTATAGAAATATTCGGAATTCGAATGTTATATTGTATATTTTTTATGTTTCTCTTCAGGAGATTCTTACCATATCATGTAAAAATGTAATTTTTATCCTATATTTGATAAATATAAAGCAAATCCGTGTCCAAAAAGAAAATATAGCCGATTGTATGATTATTTTTCTTCCAAATCAATACTATACTAGAAACTGCACCTAAATTCTTTCGCATCAATAACAGAAAAGGACTCTTTATGATAATTGCAGGACACAGCAGAAATGCCGACTGCGCTTCCGTACAGGAGGCCGTCGATCTTGCCGCATCCAGCGGTGATTTTGAAATTTTTATTGAAGAAGGTTTTTATGAAGAGCGCGTGGAAATCCATACAAACGGCCTGCGCATACGCGGAGCCGGCGCTGAAAAGACGATTGTCAGCGGACATCTGTATGGTTTCATGCCTTCTTCCGATATCGGAAAACTTGGCACATTTCGTTCCTATACCATGCTTGTCGATGCCAGCGATGTTCAGATTTCTGATCTTACCATCGAAAATACCGCCGGAGCCGGTCCGGAGATTGGACAGGCCATCGCCCTTTATGCCGATGGTAATCATCTGCTTTTTGAACGTCTACGGCTTCTGGGATGGCAGGATACGCTGTTCACCGGTCCTCTTCCGCCGAAAGAAATCGAAAAAAACGGTTTTATCGGTCCGAAACAGTTCGCACCCCGCATAAACGGGTATCAGTTCTATAAAGATTGTTATATAGAGGGGGATGTGGATTTCATTTTCGGCTCCGCCAGCGTTTATTTTCTTCATTGTGTACTTTTTCAAAAAGACCGGGAAAAGAAAAGAGGGACGGGGCCGAATTCGGAACGGCCATGCAAAGGCTATGCGACCGCAGCCTCGACGCCGGAAGGGCAGGAATGGGGCTACGTATTTGAGGACTGCCGTTTCGAAAGCGATTGTCCGGAAGAAAGCTGCTATCTGGGCCGGCCATGGCGTAATTTTGCCAAGGTTTCCATCGTTCGCTGTTATCTCGGTCCGCAAATTGCACGGGAGGGTTTTCATAACTGGAATAAAACCGAGGCAGAACAGACCGTTTCGTTTACAGAGTATCGGAATTTCGGTCCCGGTGCAGATTCCCATGCCCGTGCTTCCTTTGTCCGGGAATTATCGGATTCCGAATATCTTACATTAAAGGAACGGCTGTCTTCCTCGTTACGTTTGTAACGATTATGCTAAATTTGATTTTTTTCCGCGCCAAATCCGTCATTTCTCACGGAAATGATTCGGACCCCTTGATTTCAGTTTTGAATCCATAGATAATTCAATACGTTGCGTTGTCGTGATAGAAAGGGATTATTATGGGGAAAAACCTTCTGGTTGCACAGTCCGGCGGTCCAACCGCTGCCATTAATGCTACATTGGCCGGCATATTAGAGCAGGCATTGCGTGAAGAAGCCATTGAAACGATCTATGGTGCCCGCTATGGCATTCAGGGTGCTCTGGCATCCAACTTCGTAGAGCTTAGCGCCCGGAAAAATCTGAAAGAGGAACTCGATGATCTCGCAAAGACTCCGGCTGCGGCACTTGGATCCTGCCGGTACAAAATGAAGGATCCGAATGTCGATCCTTCCGAATTCGAAGCTCTGGTTCGAATCTGTCAGAGTCATAACATCGGATATTTTATCTATATTGGCGGAAATGACTCCATGGACACGGTATGGAAGTTCAGTGAATATATTAAAGAAAATCACATTCCGGATCTCGTTGTGGTAGGTGCGCCAAAAACAATTGACAATGATCTTTTCGGTATTGATCACTGCCCGGGATTCGGTTCTGCCGCAAAATATATCGCCACATCCATTGCCGAGCTGGAGCGTGAACTTGTTGTATATGACACCCCTTACGTTATCGTGGTGGAAATGATGGGGCGCAATGCCGGCTGGCTCACGGCCGCTGCCTCCCTTGTGGAAGGGGTAAATTCCTCTACGCCGTACCTGATTTATCTGGAGGAACATCCGTTTGATCTGGATGTATTTCTCAACGATCTCCGGAAAACCATGGCTCACGGCTCCAGTGTCATTGTCGCAATCAGCGAAGGTATCCGCGACGCTTCCGGCAAAATGATCTGTGACTACGGAAACCGCGATCAGCAAAAGGATGCCTTCGGCCACACCATCGCCACCGGCGCAGGAAAGGTGCTGGAGGAAGCGATCCGCAGTAAAATCGGATGCAAGGTCCGTTCCATCGAATTGAATCTTTTGCAGCGCTGTGCCGGTCATATTCTTTCTGCCACGGATATTCAGGAATCCCGTACTCTGGGACAGAATGCGGTACGTATGGCAGTGAAGGGACAGAACGGCTATATGTCTTCTCTCCGTCGTCTTGCGACCCCGGAATATCAGATCGAATATATGGCATCTCCGATTTCTGCGATTGCAAACCGGGAAAAGAAAGTACCGGCCGAATGGATCACGGCCGAAGGCAATAACGTGACCGAAGCCATGAGAGAATATCTTCGCCCGCTTGTTCAGGGGGAGGACCATTGCCGTTTTGTCAACGGAATTCCGCATTATATTGTTTTACTTTAATTTCCATCATTTCAGCCCGGTCTGCTCACTGCGATTCGCAGAAAGCAGACCGGGCCTTTTTATTCTTCCAGCACAATATCCCGTAAAGCCTCCGCCGCTGTCTTCACTTCTTCCAAGGTGTTGAACCAGGAAAAGCTGAACCGGACTATGCCTTGGGCAACCGTGCCAAAGTGTTCATGCATTTTCGGTGCACAGTGGGCGCCGGCCCGGACGCAGACACCGGCCCGTTCCCAAAGAGCATCCGCAATCCACGCAGCATCTTCCTCTCCAATATTCAGAGAAACCATTCCTGTGTGCCAGAACTCCGGTGCCATTCGATCCAGCGTTTCCTTATGGATTTGGTCAATTTCCTCCTGAGACCAGCCGTAATAATGAATTCCGGGAAGATCCCTGGTCTCTGCAATAAAATGTCTGGCCAATGTTTGTTCATGCTGAAGTATTCTTTCCGGCTTATGCTGCAGTACATACTGCATTCCGGCATTCAGTCCGGCAATTCCCGGCGTATTGAGCGTTCCGGCTTCCAGCGCCACCGGCATTTCCTCCGGCTGTGTAGGATCGAAGCTTCGGATCCCGCTTCCGCCCACATTCAAAGGCGTAAGCTTCCAGTTTTCTTCCAGTCCGGTTCGTACATAAATCCCACCCGTTCCCTGGGGTCCCATCAGGCCCTTATGTCCGGTGAAGCAATAAATGTCTATTCCATCCTCTTCCGCGTGGATCGGAACCGCGCCGGCCGCCTGGGCACCGTCAACGATCAGCAGCAATCCATGCGCTTTGGCAAAGTCTGCAATCCGACGGATCTCTGTGATCCGTCCCGTAACATTGGAAGCGTGCGTGATCACAATTGCCTTTGTATTCTTTTTCAGAAGGCCATCCAGATCACCGTAGCATAGTTTTCCATCCTCATCGGCTTCCAGAAATGAAACTTCATTTCCGGAACGATACAGCGGACGCAAAACACTGTTGTGCTCTGTGACTGTACTGATCACATGAGACCCTTCCGGGATCCAGCCTATGGCCAGATTCAATGCTTCGGTAACATTCTTCGTAAAAGCGATTCGGGCAGGATCCTTCACGCCGAGCAGACGAGCAGAGGTCTGACGGGCCTCAAACAGGAGACGGGAAGCCCTTAGAGACGCCTCATAGGCGCCCCTTCCCGGATTGCCCGCTTCCTGCATGGCCATAAGAACCGCTTTCAACACCGGTTCCGGCTTCGGCAGCGACGTCGCCGCATTATCAAAGTAGATCATAGGCTTTACGGCCGGAGAATGCGGTCTGCATTCATCTGCTTCTCTACGATTTCATACATATTGGACACACTACCGATCGCAAGCTTTTCCTTCAGGCCGTAAAAGCCAAGACAGGTACCACAGGAAAGAATTTCCACACCTTCCGCTTCCAGCGTTTTCAAATCTTCCAGCAGCGGACTGCCTTCACAGGTAAGCTTCACACCACCATTATAAAAAAGCATGGTGCTAGGCAGTTTATCCATTTGTGTCAATGCAAAAGTAAATGCCTTGATCAGAATCCCACCCAGTTCATCATCTCCGTTTCCCATCTGTCCAGAGGAAATGACAACCACCGTATTTTCTCTTTTCTCCTTCTGACCGGCTGACGGACAGGTTTCCACCGTTTCCGTTTCTTCCATCTCTTTCTCTGTACCGGCCGGAATATCCATCAGCACATGATATTTTCCTTCCTCCAGTTTTTCGGACGTGGCGGGATATCCCTTCTGTTTAGCCATTTTCATCAGATTCTGTACTGAGGTTTCATTATCCACCAGCACCTCCAGCTTTCCTGCCTCCGTCATTTCCTTGATCGCATTTTTGGTCATCACAATAGGAATTGGACAAACCTCGCCTAAAGCATTCACTGTTTTCATAAGCCTACCTCTCGTATATTAAATTATTGGAATCAATAAAGTTTGCTTTATTGATTCATTGTTGTATCATTTTGTCACTCTGATTTCTATCTCCTGTTTTTCCAGCACTTTCCCGACAATGGACGCCAATGGATAGTCGGAATGAAGTGCGGAAATCAGGTCTGGTGCTTCTTCCTCCGGCAGTGCAAACAACAGCCCGCCGGCCGTTTGCGGATCAAAAAGCACTTCCTCGGCTGCATAATTCACTCCATCAAAGGTGATATAACGTTCAGCATAATTCCGGTTTTTCTGTCCGCCGCCGGTGATTAGAAATTCCGATGCATACTGCAGCGCGTTTCCCAGCACAGGAACCTGTTCGAAATGGATCTGGCAGGAAATCTCGTCATGCATCATTTCATGAAGATGCCCTAGAAATCCAAAACCGGTCACATCCGTGCATGCATGAATCGTATAATTTCTTGCGATCTCACTGGCCTTCCGGTTCAGAAGTGTCATAGACGCAATGGCCGCCTCCAAGGAATCCTCCGCCACTTCTCCGGCGCGTTTTGCAGCACAGATGATTCCGGTTCCCAGCCCCTTGGTAAATACCAGTGCATCTCCCGGTCTGGCTCCGGTATTGGTCCAGATCTCTTTGGGATGTACGGTACCCATGACCGATAATCCGTATTTGATATCCGTATCTGCAATCGAATGACCGCCCGCCAGAGATCCGCCGGCTTCCATGACCTTTTCACTGCCTCCCTGCATTATTTTCCCAAGAATATTTAAATCCATGCTTTCCGGAAAGCAGACAATGTTCAGCGCAGTCTTTACATCTCCCCCCATGGCATAAATATCACTTAACGCATTGGTGGCTGCGATCTTGCCGAAAAGATAAGGATCCTCCACCATGGGAGGAAAAAAATCCAAGGTCTGCACAATAGCCAGATCCTCACTGACCTGATACACCGCCGCATCGTCATGGGAATCGTATCCCACCAGAAGCCGGGGATCTGCTTCTCCTTTCGGAAGTTTCTCCAATACATGAGACAGAAGGCCCGCCCCAAGCTTAGCCGTACATCCTCCGCTTTTGCAAAAAATAATATCTGACTTATTCAAAGCATCACCTCACAAGATTCTTCATAAACGATATTCTCGCTTTTTAAAAGCTCCCAAAGGTCTTCCTTTTTCTCCAGCGGACTCATCCATGCCAGTCCACAGCCTGCGCTGATCTCTCTTGGTACAGGGATCATCCGCCCCTCCACATGATGTGCAATGCAAAGGGCTTCCGCTTTCAGAGCTTCCGTTGTGGTATGAAAAGTAGTGACCAGTTTTTTTGTTTTCTTTCTCATAGTTTCCTTATGAATTCCGCCGTCACAAGCTCCAGTACGCTTCCTGCAATGCAACGAGCCTTATCAGAAATGGTAAAGCAGTTTTCGTACTGATCCAGACGCGGGTCGATATCTGCAATCTTAAATCCTTTCGTTACCGGATATCCATCCCGGAGAAGTCCACGGATGAGGCCGCTTATGGATGCCGATACAGGAATTTCCTCCCTGTCCGGACATTCAATATAAGCGATTCTTTCGCCCTGTTCGACAATATCGGTAATATGATGAACATTCCGCAGGATACCTTCCGCAGGTGCATGCATGACCCGTTCCTTTCCCACACCTCCCACAATTCCAGGAATTCCCGTATTGGGAAGCGCCTCTCCTTTCTCATAGATCCGCCCCAAGGTATGCCCCCGCATGGTTTCAATCACATAATCCACATCTTTTCCCGCGGTAAATCCCGGTCCAAGGGCAATGGTCAGCGGCGCCATGCCGCGTTCTGTCCCCAGATTCCGTTTGGCAAGTATCGCGTCGATCAGAACCTCCGGCTGAAATTTCCGGATACAATTCCCCTCCGGATCCACCAAAACCGGCACGCTATTCGCTGCCTCTTCATGGGAAGCTGCAGAAGAATACAACCAGGCCTCCGCCTCAGAAAGACTCTCCACCCGTTTGGCTTTCACTCCTTCCACCACAGCGCATCCGTCATAAATACATTCACTGAAGGCAACATGCCGCCGGATGGCCGCCGGATGTTCCGTTTCCAGCACCAACGGCTGGAACCCGGCCCGGACTAAACGGTGAATGGTTCCCGTGGCCAGATCTCCGGCGCCTCTTACAAGAATCCGGAATTTTCGTTTCGGGTTCTTTCCCACAGCCCCTATATTATCTTCTCTTCGTTTTTCCATACTCATATTCTGTTCCATTATTTTTGCTTCGAATGATTTTATTTTACAGTTTTTTACATACCGCTTTGCAGCATTGGTTCCGCGCCCCACTCAATAGAGCAGCAGGATGTTGGCCGATGCAATGCCGATCTCTCCTGGAAATTCCCGTGGACGTTTCTCTTTGGGAATTCTCCACCAGACATTCCGAGCCGTCTCTTCCTGCCCTTCATAGCGAAACAGCAATATGGTTTCAAAGGGTTCCTCCATCTCCCGGACAATGTGAATTCCATGCCGGTTCATAGGCGTAGATGTATTAAAATAATGTGCACGGATTCCTATGGCCTTTAAGGAATCCTGTACCTTATCCTTTACTGTAAAACAAAGGTTTCCCCATTCCGGAACCAGCACCTCGTGTTCGCCGGCTTTCCTGGCCGCAACAATGTTTTTGCAGCCCGTGATCTCCGCCGCCTCGATCTTCTCCGGAACCGCAAACAGTTCTTTGGTATCCTTATGCACTACGATCTGCCCCCGGGACACCACGGCAATGTCATTACACATATGATAGGCCTCATCCCGGCTGTGCGTCACAAGGATCACTTCCTTCTGAAGCTTTTCCAGGAGATCCCGGATCTCCATTTGCAGATTAAGACGAAGATGTGAATCCAGAGCCGAAAAGGGCTCATCCAGCATTAGAAGTTCCGGCCGGTTTACCAGTATTCTGGCCAATGCAGTTCTCTGTGCCTGACCACCAGAAAGTTCACAGGGCTTTTGCTCTAAAATAGACGCAAGCTTCAGCATCTCAACAATTCTACAGAAACGTTCCTTCTTTCGGTCTCCATTTTTTTCATAATGAAGACCACACAGCACATTCTGCCGTACCGTCATATTTGGAAACAGGGCATAATTTTGAAAAAGATAACCCACATGCCGTTTCTGCGGTGGCAGATTGATATGTCTTTCACTATCAAACAGCGTGACACCGTTCAGCAGGATCCGGCCGGCATCCGGTGTTTCAATACCTGCAATGCATTTTAATGCATAACTTTTTCCGCTTCCGGAGGCTCCCAAAAGTCCATGAATCCCATCAGAAGCCGTATACTCCATATTGAGACAGAATTCTCCCAGCCTTTTCCGGATTGAAACCTCCAGACTCATTCTTCAGCCCTCCGTATTTTCCTTTTGTTTTCCAGAAGATTGACAAGCAGTAAAATGCAGGTGCTGATAAACAAATTAACCAGTACCCAGAACAATGCCTCCTTCTCATTATTAGTCCGCCATAATTGATATACGGTGGTAGCGATGGTGGCGGTTTTTCCCGGTGTATAACCGATCAGCATGCTGGTTGCTCCATACTCCCCCAGCGCTCTTGCAAAAGCCAGCACCACACCAGCCAGTATTCCTTGCCGGCATGCCGGCATACGGATACACCAGAAAATATAGGTATTGGAAAGTCCCAACGTCTGCGCAGAATATGCAAGATTAGGATCAAAACTTTCAAAAGCCCCCCGGGCGGTCCGATACATCAGCGGAAACGCCACTACCGCGGAGGTAAGAATACCCCCATACCAGTTCATAACAAACTTTATTCCATGCTGCAGTAAAAAGGCCCCTAACGAACGCCGGGTTCCAAACAGAAGCAGCAGGAAATAGCCGCAGACGGTGGGCGGAAGAACCATGGGAAGAGTCAAAATGACGTCCACGATTCCTTTCAGAATTCCGGGAAGCTTTGCAATGTAATAGGCAAAGAAAATCCCGGAAAAGAACACCAGTACACAACTTACTGCCGATATTCTCAGCGTATTCCATAATGGATAAAAATCCACTGCCATACTTTACTCCTTGCAGCGGCATCCTCCTTTTACAGAGAATGCCGCATAATTTCTTTCCTCACTACACCTTTTCCTGTACCGGCGTAAAACCGACCTTTTCAAATACCCGTGAAGCTTCTTCCGATCTTAAATAGGTAAGAAACTCCTGGGCCTCTCTGAAATGCGCCGTCGTCTTTAAAACCGCTGCCGGATAAATGATCTGTCCACACATTTCTCTGTTTGCAGTATCAAGGATTTTTAAACCGGAAGAATAGGCGTCTGTCTCATAAACAACGCCATATTCTGCTGCCCCTTCAGCCACCTGTGTTGTAACTTCCTTCACATTGGAGCCATAGGTAAGACATCCCTTTTTCGCAAGTTCCTCCTCTGGCAGTTTATAGTAGGCAAGGATCTTTGACGTATACTGTCCCACCGGAACATCTGCATTTCCCATGGCCAGTAGGATCGATCCCGACTTCAAGGCCACAGAAAGCGCGTCAAAATTTTTGATTTCCGGCGTATGATCTGCTGCCGTTACAAGACAGACTTTGTTTTCCAGAAGATTAATCCGGCTGTTTTCCTCTATAAAGTCCAAACCTTCCGGATTCACCTTGGAATCGGCATTGCGATCCAGCTGATTCATCTGCTTTTGTCCGGCCGAAATAAAAAGATCACATTCCGCCCCTTCCTGGATCTGTGTTTTCAACGTTCCGGAGGAATCAAAATTAAAGGTCAGAACAACTTCCGGATGCGCCGTCTCATAGAGCGTCTTAAGTTCATTCAAAGTTTCTGTCATGGACGCTGCTGCAAATACCGTAAGCTCCGTCTTTTCCTTTCCCTCCTGTGGCCCTTTGGCAGCTGTATTCCTCTTTTGTGTTTCGGCAGCTGCTCCGCTCTCCGGCATAGATTTCACCTCTTCCGGAACCTTGCCGCAGGAAACCAGCAGCAAAAGCAGCGCCAGCAGTACGTACCAACCGTTTCTTATTCTTTTCATAAGCATCTCCTTTTCCTGTCTTTCAAGGAAAAATATATTTATATCACTGCGACTTAACGCAGAAATATAGCAGAGCTTATCGTGCACATTCGGAGGCATTGCCTGTAAGAATTTCCAGTCCATGCTTTAATACAGGCAGAATGTATTCCAGATTTTCTTTTACAGCCCGGGGACTCCCCGGCAGATTTACAATCAAAGTTTCTTTTCTTATCCCACTGGCGGCCCGGCTCAGCATACTACGGTTCGTATACTGAAGTCCGTGCATGCGCATTGCCTCCGCGATGCCCGGCACATTGCGTTCGATGGCATCCATGGTGGCCTCCGGTGCCATATCTCTGGCAGAAAATCCGGTACCACCGGTGGTAAGGATCAGATCGGCCTTGCGGGCATCGCAGATTTCCACAAGTTCCTTCGTCAATGCCTCTCGGTCATCGCTTAATATCCTGTAGCCTACCACCTCATAGCCGGCCGCCGTAACCATTTTCTGGATCAACGGACCGCTTTCATCCTTCCGCTCCCCTTTCGCACCTTTATCCGACAGCGTTATGACCGAAACTCTGTATCCCATCTTTTTCTTCCTCCACAACAATTTCATCGCCTTCCTGAATGACTCCGCCGGACAATACTCTGGCAAAGATCCCTTCCCTCGGCATAATGCAGTAGCCTACCCTCTGACGGATGGCACAGCCCTGATGGCATTCCTTGCCAATCTGCGTGACCTCCAGTACGACCTTTCCACACTTGAGATGCGTTCCAATGGGAATTCGTGCACAGTCGATTCCTTCCACCAAAAGATTCTCTCCAAAAGCTCCATCGCTCACCGCAGCCCCCTGAAGATTGAATTCCTTTACCTTTTCATAGCTCAAAAGGCTGACCTGACGGTGCCAGGTTCCCGCATGCGCATCGCCCTCCAGTCCATGATTTTCTATAAGCCTTGCCTTATGTACATTAACCTTTTCTGTTCCTTTTTCCGGACTTGTACATACGGCTCTGATTCTTCCCTTTTCCATTTTCACCTCCAGGAGTCCTATAGGAATATATCCCCACCGGCTACGTTAAAACGTTTCCTTTCATACGTAACCTTTCTTTCCTGTATTTTACAGATCTTTGTCTTATCCGCCGATCTGGTTCATTCTGCGTTCCTCTCTGTCCGGAAGCTTCTCTAGAAAACCATGATGCAGCGGCTTATTCCAGATGGCTTCCCGGATTTTTTCCCTAAGCTCCGAATCCTCACAGCCATGCCGAAGCATTTCCCGAAGATCCATCGCCGGCTGGTGATTCAGACATAACTTCAGCTTTCCCTCCGGTGTAATACGAATCCGATTGCAGCTGCCGCAAAATTCATGCGTTATCGCACCTATAAATCCAAGACTGCCTATAAATCCGGGCGGTTTTACATAAGTGGCGGGTCCCAGACCATGCGTTGCAGTATCCTCCCGAAGTTCCCCAAACGCTTGATTCATCCGACTCCGAACCTGATCCAGTGGCACCGGCTCCAGCGTTCTTGCACAGCCAATCGGCATAAGCTCAATAAAGCGCACGGCAACCGGTGCCTTTTTGGCAAGTCTGGCTACTTCACAAAGGCAATCTTCATTGATTCCCTTCAGCGGAACCACATTAAGTTCTACCTTAAGACCGGCTTCTATGGCTTCCTCTATGGTCTCCATAACCTCCTCCAGCCGTCCTCGCCTTGTAATATAGGCATACTGCTCTTTATCCAGTGTATCCAGACTTATGTTGACGGCCTGAAGACCGGCTTCCTTTGCTTCGGCCACACGCCCTTTCAGAAGAATGCCATTGGTGGTCATGGCAATACGGTCAATGCCTTCCAAGTCATGCAGCATGCGGATCAGCTCCATGCAGTCCCGCCGCACCATCGGCTCTCCCCCGGTAAGACGAACGGCATGGATTCCCAAAGGAGGCAGCTGCTTTACAATTCTCACAATTTCTTCAAAGGTCAGAAGTTCCTCATGTCTAAGACTCGTCACTCCGGATTCCGGCATACAGTACCGGCAGCGCAGATTACAACGGTCGGTAATGGACAGTCTGACATATTCGATTGAACGTCCGTTTCGATCCAGCATAATTATTCCGTATCCTCTTCATAACGTGCATCCCCCAGAAAGGTGCCGCTCTTTCCGCCGGTTTTTTTACATAAATGGATTCCGCCGATTTCCATATGTTTATCGATGGCCTTACACATGTCATAAATGGTAAGAAGTGCGACCGAAACACCGGTCAGTGCCTCCATCTCCACTCCCGTCTGTCCAGTAAGCTTTGCGATGCAGATGGCTGTGATCGTATTGTTTTCTTCATCGATTCGAAAATCCACACTTGTTTTTCCAATGAGAAGCGGATGACATAAGGGAATCAGATCTGGCGTACGCTTCACGCCCATGATGCCGGCAATCCGCGCCACTCCCAGAACATCGCCCTTGGAAGCCGTTCCGGAAAGAACTGCCTCCATGCTTTCCCGGCTTAACCGTATCGTGCCTTCGGCAATGGCAGTCCTTTGTGTTTCCTGCTTTCCAGTCACATCCACCATAACAGCGTTGCCCTGTTCATCAAAATGTGTCAGTCTGTTCTCCATTTCTGTCCGTTTCCTTCCTGTCTTCTCATTTTCTATGCAGACCTATTTTCCTTTACCAAAGCCGCAATTCGGAAAAGTGCAGATCTCACAATTTAAACACAATCCGCCTTCTCCCAGGTCTCCCAGTTCTGCAGCACTTACCGGATCCTCCGCAAGAAGTCTTGGCAGAATGAGGTCAAATACAGTTCTTCTCGCATACATCACACAGCCTGGAAGTCCCACGATGGGAATATCCGGTCCATCCTTTCTCTTTTTATAGGCCAGCATGAACATAGCACCCGGAAGAACGGGAGATCCATAGCTTATCACCTCCGAAGCCGCATTCCGTATGGCCAGCGGTGTCTTATCGTCCGGATCCACACTCATACCGCCGGTGCAGAGCACCATGTCCGCACCGAGTTCCATATCCTTCCGGATTGTTTCCGTGATTCCGGTCGGATCGTCACTGCAAATATCCCGGGCTATGATCTCCGTATCATATTCAGCAAGCTTCTCCAGGATCACGCCTGTGAATTTGTCTTCAATGCGGCCATAGTACACTTCATTGCCGGTGGTAAGCACCGCAACCTTTTTATGTACAAATGGCAGGATACGGAAAATGGATCCGCCGGCGGCCGCTTCCTTGGCCCTTTTCATTTTTTCTTTTTCAATTACCAGCGGAATGATCCGTGTACCGGCGATGTGATCTCCCTTCTTAACCGGGAAATCGCCATGACGGGATGCAATCATCATTTCTCCCAGATGATTGACTGCCTTTAACTTTCTGCGGTCTATTTTTAAAAGTCCATCCACCGTTGCCACAAGTTCGATTTTTCCTTCCTTCACCGGAGTTGGCTCCATAAACTCGTTCCGACACAGCTCATACAGGATCTCCGCCGCTTCATTTTCATGCAGCATATTCTCATTGTTTTCCCAGATATAAAGATGATCTTTGCCAACGCTGAGCAGCACCGGAATATCTTCCTCCGTTACAATATGTCCTTTCCGGAACACCGGTCCCTTTTTTACATCCTTTATTATTTGTGTGATGTCGTGACAGAGTACCTGTCCAACGGCATCCTGTGTTTTTACGAGCTTCATGATTTCTGCGTTTCCTTTGCCTTTACTTGTATTTCTCTATTCCTTTTATGCTTTATGCATGTCTCTTCATAAATAAGTATTCTGCAGCAGACTGGCATTCAGTTGCTGCAGAATACTTTTCCTGCAATCCTATTCAGCAAAGCGGTTCCAGTTTTACATCCACGGTACCGCCGCAATACATACCGTTCTGTCCGGCTTCCAACGACTGTAATGAAATATGCATAACTTCCGACGGCAGATGCTGTTCCAGAAGCTGCTGTGCTCTTTTTATGACCACCGCCTCCAAATATCCGCCGCCAATGGTGTCCACGGTTTTTCCGTCCGCATCGATCAGCATTCTGGCGCCTTCCCCCCGAGGGGCAGAACCCTCCCGCCGGAGAATCTCTGCAAGAACGCTTTTACTGCCATGAATCTTCCGTTTCCGGATTTCTTTATAAAACTTCGGTGAAGCATCATCCCGGATTCCGGCCTCCGCTCGCTTTTCAATGATCTGTGCCATAACAGAGACCGCAATTTCTTCCGGGGTATCCGCATGAATGGGAAGACCTATCGGCGCCTGCAGTTGTGAAAGAAACTCTTTGGGCAGTCCTTCCTCTGCCAGCTGCTGCCGTACAAGCTCCGTCCGGCGACGGCTGCCCATCATCCCCACATAAGCGTATTCCTTACCATAAATTGCCCTGAGACAGACCATATCGTACTGGTGTTCCCGCGTCATAATGACAAAAAAGGTCTTCTGATCCGTGGAAAGTTCCCGGATCGCTTCCTCAAAATTTTTGCAGATTACAGAATCTGCGCCGGCCTGCCGGCCCTGTTCCGCAAATTCCTTGCGATCTTCAATCACAGTACAGCCATAGCCGGTCAGCTTCACCATTTTCACAAGTGCCTGCGCCACATGTCCGCTGCCGCAAATCACCACATTCGTTCTACTTTGCTTCAAGTCGTTCTACCATCGCTTTCCTTACTGCATTCAGAATGTTTTCGTATCCCGTACATCGGCACAGATGTCCGGACAACAGCTTTCGAAGTTCCTCATCCGTATAGTGTTTTCCGCTGTCCAGTATCGTTTTGGCTTCCAGAATAAAGCCCGGGATACAGAAGCCGCACTGTACCGCGGTTTCATCGATAAATGCCTTCTGCAGCTCGCTGATCTCACCATGCGGTCCTGCCAGACCTTCCAGTGTCACAATATCCTTTCCGTCTGCCCAAATGGCCAGATAAATGCAGGCATTATAGCATTCGCCGTCAATGATGACCGCACAGGCACCGCATTCCCCGACCTCACATCCCTCCTTTACTGAGGTGAGCCGGTAATCCTTCCGGAGCAGATCCGTAAGGGAAGCCCGTACATCCACCATTGTGGTCTTCTGTACACCATTGATACGGCAGTTGATCACCTTGAACTGTTTTCCGTCTGCCGCTGTAGTGATCGGCATATCTGCCGAAAATGATGCCATCCTCTCTCTTTCACCACAGGTACATACATTGGCCGGAAGATCCCGAGGAATCTCCTTCTTCAGATCCTCTTTTACATCCGCCTCATTTGTTACGCCGGCTTTTGCGGCATTCACTGCAGCAAGAAATGCCCTCTTTGCCATGACCTGACATAAATGAAGACGCATAGCCCGGGAAGCACGCCAGGAATCCCGTGGCGTAACATCCTGCAGCACCAGCTGAAAAATGGTTTCAGCGGTCTCTTCATTGGCTGGAAGGCCCCGCACCGCTTTTTCCGTATTCTCTGCCCGTACCGGAACCGGCGCCGCAACACCATAGGCAATGCGGATATCCTCCACCGTGCTCTGATCCGGAGACAGGCACACATTTACGGAACAGCCGGTGGTGGCGATTTCCATCGCATTACGCATGCCATACTTAATGTAGTTTCCCCGATATCCCAGGTAGCTTTCCTTTGAAATTAAGATGGCCGTCTGAATCTCTCCCGGACGGATATCGGCTCTTCCAGGGCCAAGATAAAATTCACGATCCGGCACCAGTCGTTTGCCCTCCGGTCCCTGAAGTTCAATGACAGCATCCCAGGCCATCAAAGTAGAAGCTGAATCCGCACTGGTAACGCCATTGCAGGTATTTCCGCCAATGGTTCCAATGGAACGGATCTGGGGGCCGCCTACCTGATCCACGGCTTCTCCCAAAACCGGGATATATTTCTTTATGAGAGGATGCTTTGTAATATGCTTAAAGGAAGTTAACGATCCAATGCGAAGCGTCCCATCGGGATCCAATGATATTCCCCGCATTTCCTCAATCCCATAGATGCTGATAAGTTCGGTTCCGGCTGCTTTCCCCTCCCGGATCTTGATCAGCATATCGGAACCGCCGGCAATAATCCGGGCCTCTGGATGCTCTACACGAAGGCGAATGGCTTCCTGTATCGTTTTTGCTTCATAAATTGCCTTTACGTCATACATGATATTCCATACCTCCTTCCTTATATCAGACCGGCCTTTGAAAAGGCTTCAAAAAGCACATGCGGCCGCATTGGCGTCTCGTAAAGCGGAACTCCGGTTGCCTGCAGAATCGCATTCCGGATGGCCGGCGCCACCGGAAGAGCCGGCGGTTCTCCCAAGGATTTTGTACCATAGGCGCTGGTCGGCTCTGCATTCTCCACAAACTGTGCCTCCAGATGCGGATGGTCCATCATGGTGGACAGCTTATAATCCAGAAGATTTCCATTCAGCAGACGTCCCGTTTTCGAATCATACAGCATCTTTTCCGACAGAGCATAGCCTATGGACATACTCATGCCGCCTTCCACCTGCGCCTCCGCAAGCTTTGGATTGATCAATTTTCCACAGTCATGCACATTGATGCACTTCAGTACCCGTACCTTGCACATTGGAATATCCACTTCCACCTCTGCAAATCCCACACCAAAACTGTAGGCGTTACTCCGAATCGTGGTGGTCTTTTGCATGCTCAGATGATCGGACTCGGCCATATCATAAAGCGAAGACTTGGCAAGGTCTCCCAGTGTCATCAGAACCCGGCCGTCTTCGATCCGGACAATGTTTCCATCCACAATGTTCATAAGATACGGCTGCATTCTGGTATAACGGAAAGCCGTATCCAGAATATGTTTTTTAAAATCTTCCGCACAGCCCCGGATCGCCATACCACCGGAATAGGTCTGCCGTGACGCATAGGCACCGCTGCCATAAGGTGCCACATCGGTATCCTGCATAGTCACAATATGGACCATATCCATAGGAATCCCCAGCGTTTCTGCACACATCTGACTGAAGGCCGTATCGGCGCCCTGTCCGATTTCCGTTTCAGAAAGCTGCAGCTGTACCGATCCATCCTGATTCATCATCATGCGGCAGGTACTGGTTTCCACAGAGATCGGCCATACGGCGGTGTTGTACCAAAATACACTGCAGCCGATGCCCCGGCGGATCTCCCCGGTCTGGTTCTGATAAAGCTGCCATTTTCTGTCGAAATCCATATATTTCATTCCCTTGTCCAGACATTGGTTAAAGGAATCGGCATAAAGTTC